>JALYNB010000120.1 GCA_030773395.1 Actinomycetota bacterium | reverse complement strand
TGGCGCTCGACGACGTGGCGGAGATCCCGCCTGTCCCCCAGGCGGGTACGGCCGCGTGACCGCCGCCGATGTCAGCGTCGTCTTCCTCGCCGGCATCGCGCTCGCCGTCTTCGCCTACTGGCGGGTGTCTGTCTCCGGTCACCAGTCCCGGCTCGACCAGCTCGACGTGCGGGTGCACGTCAACGGCATCCGCGGGAAGTCGACGGTGACCCGGCTCGTGGCCGGAGTCCTGCGCGAGGGCGGTTACGTCACGGTCGCGAAGACGACCGGTAGCGCCGCCCGGGTCATCGAGCGCCTCGGTGAGGAGACGAAGATCTTCCGGCGCGGCGCCGCCACGATCAACGAGCAGCTCGACGTCGTGGCCCGGCACGTCGACCCGGAGGTCGAGGCGCTGGTCATCGAGTGCATGGCCGTGCGCCCCCTCTACCAGCAGTACTCGCAGGACTACATGGTGCGCTCGGACATCACGATCATCACCAACGTCCGGGAGGACCACCAGGAGGAGATGGGCGAGTCCCTCGAGGAGATCGCCGACTCGCTGTCCCTGACCATCCCGCACGACGGGGTCCTGATCACCGCGGAGGACCGGCTGCACCTGCGGGAGCGGCTGCGCCGCAATGCCGAGGCCCGGGGCAGCCGCCTGGTCTACGCCGATCCCGCGGGCGTCGATGACGAGGACATGCGCGGCTTCGACTACCTGCAGTTCAAGGAGAACGTCGCGACCGGGCTGACCGTCGCCCGACTCCTCGGCATCCGGCGCCGGATCGCGCTCGAGGGGATGTGGAAGTCCGTGCCGGACGTCGGCGTCGTCCGGCTGCGCTGGTACGACGTCCTCGGCAAGCGGGTGCTGTGGGTCCCGCTCTTCGCGGCGAACGACCGCGAGAGCGTCGTGCTCACGTTCGAGACGCTCCAAGCGCAGTTCCCGCCGGGGGCGCCCGTGATCGGAATCCTCAACAACCGGCGGGACCGCGGACGCCGGGCCGAGCTCTTCGCGCAGATGGTCCCCACGGATTTGTCCTCCTACCTCGATCACGTCATCACCTTCGGCGCGTACGAGGAACAGGTCAGCCGCACGATCGTCGAGCTCGGCTACCCCGCTGATCGGATCCACCTCCTCGGGGAGACGGTGCAGCCCGACCTGGACCGGATCCTGGCCACGATCGCGGGTCTGATCGACGGGCCGGAGGGGGTCCTGATCGGGATGGTGAACATCCACACCGACCAGGCGGAGATGCTGATCGAGCACTTCGAGCACCTGCAGGGCGCCGAGCACCGCAACGAGCTCGACGAGTCACGCGACCCGGCCCGGATGCCCGCCGGAACCGTGCGCGTCCGACGAGCCGGCGCCCACCAGGCGCGCACGACACGACAGGTGGACGGCGAGGAGCCCGGCACCGGTGCATGAGTACTTCTTCCGCCCGGAGGTGGTGCGGGTCGCGCTGGTCGTTGGCGTGATCATCAGCATGCTCTTCTACGAGCGGGTGCAGCTCACGACCGGCGGCGCCATCGTCCCGGCCTACCTGGCGCTGCACCTGCCGCGGCCGCTGTTCGTCCTGACCACGGTGGCGGCGGCGTACGCGACGTTCCAGCTGGTCAGCGTGGTCCTGGCCCGCAAGCTGATTCTCTACGGCCGCCGCAAGTTCGAGGTCGAGATGCTGGTTGGCCTGGCGATCGTCATGGTCCTGACCCTGATCAGTGGGCGCCTGGTCGTCCTCGACCCCACGTTGCTCGGCCTGGCGGGCATCGGCTTCCTGGTGCCGGGGATCCTGGCGCACGACATGGCGCGCCAGCGCCCCGGCAAGACCACCGTCGCGGTGCTCGGCACGACGCTCGTCCTCGGCATGTTCATCTACCTCTTCGCCGCGCTCCTCGATATCGCGCCGCTGACGCAGCCGGTAGGCCAGAGCAGGGCGCCGGCGGTGACCGGGTATCCACCGGGCCTGCTGCTCGTGGCCGCGGCGTTCAGCGTCGGCGTCGGCATGCTGGTGTTCGGGCGGCTGGGCCTCCGGTCCGGGGGGTTCATCTCGGGGGCATACGTGGCACTGGTGGCCCCCCGCTGGCAGGACCTGGTCTTCGCGCTCGTCGTCGCGGTCGTGACCTGGCTGATCGTCGTGCACGGCTTGATGCCGAGGCTGCTGATCTTCGGCCGGCGCAAGCTGAGCACGATGGTGCTGGTCGGCGCGATCGCCGGGTGGGCCGCCGAGCTCGGCGTCACCGCGGCGACCGGCGGCGCCTACACCCCCTGGGCAGGGCTGGTGATCGTCACGCTGATGGTGCCGGCACTGCTCGCCAACGACGCACAGCGCCAGGGATGGGAGAAGACCATCTGGGGCGCCGGGCTGACGGGGCTCGGCACGTTCGCTGCGATGAACCTGCTGGCCGCCGGCCTCGCGGCGGCGGGGGTGAGCGGCCTGGGGGTGAACCGCTAGTCCTTGGCCAGCTCCCAGCGAACGCTGATGCGAAGGCCGCCGTCCGTCGCGCACTCCCCGCGCACCTGTCCACTGCTGGCGCTCACCCGGCTGCCGCGCACGCGGATGCTCGAAGGCGGCGCCTCTGCGGCCGAGGTAGAGGCCGTCGCGGCGAGGCGGGACACGATGCGCGCCAGCTCCCCGGCCGGCACGGCGGCGTGCTGCGCGACGACGAGGAGCTCGGCGGCAGGGCCGGTTCCGGCCGTCGCCGAGGGAGCGTCCTGGCGGCTCAGCCGGAGACGCACGAGGGCCCCGCCCGACGAGTGGTGGAGGGCGCTGACGAGGACGTGCGTGACGGACCGCTCCACCGCAATGGCGTCGCAGAGCCCGGGTAGCGGGGCGGATGAGTCGTGGAACTCGATGCATTCGGTGCCGGTCGCGGCCCGGGCGCTTCGGACCGCGCGCGCGACCACCCGCCGCAGGTCCGACGGAGCCGGCCCGCTCGCTGGCCGCTGCACCGGCTCGGAGGAGACGCGTTCGAGCTCCGCGGTCAGGCGCTCGACCGGCTCGAGCCGCGAGCGGGTCAGGGCGGCGTACCGGGGCAGCCGGACGTCGTCGGCCTCCTCGGCCAGCTCGACCAGGCGCTCGGCGGCGTCCGCGAGCGGACCCATCCGCTCGGCGAGCCGGTCGGTGACGTCCCGCAGCCGTCGCTCGCGCTCCGACGCCAGTCGCCACTGGACCTCCTGCGCCGCGATGGCGGTGAGGTCCTCGAGCATCGCGACGTCCTCCGTCGTCCAGGTCCGGGCCTGGTGGTCCGCAAGGCAGAGGGTCCCGAGCACGTGACCACCGCTGGTCCGCAGCGGAACACCGGCGTAGGCGCCGATCTCGCCGGTGCGCACCGCGACCATGTCCCGCACCAGGGGGTCCCCGGAGGCATCGGGGATGACCAGCGGCTCTCCGGTCGCGACGGCGAACTGGCACAGCGACGCACTCAGCGGCCGCGCACGGGACGTGTCGGCAGCCTTGTCGAGCTGGGCCACCCCGGGCATCGTCTGCCCGTCCGGCGTCACCAGGGTGACGAAGGCCTGCGGCGCCCCGACCAGCCTCGCGGCGAGGCGGGCCAGCCGGTCGAGGGCGGGGTCGCCGCCCTGGCCGACCAGGCCACTGCGCTCGATCGTCTGGAGACGCTCCGCATCACCGAGGACGGACAGCGTCTCGGGCGCGCGCTCGTTAGTGGACAGGCTCACCGCACCGTGCACCTCTCGCTAGAGCATCGCCGTGGGGCTGTGGCCCTGGGCAACCGAGGGCAGTGGCCCACGCGGCCTCAGTGGTTTCCACCCCTTACCCCCGGGTTCGGCAGACACCCGTGAACCGAAGGGTTCAGGTTCGTGGACGGGGCTCGGACGGAGCGGCGCACCCGTCGGCCGCCCTCCGCGCCACGGCCGCGGTTCCGCGGTGTCTGGTTGGCTGAGCCCACCACGGGACTCGGACGACGAGGGGGACGCCGGTGCTGCGACTGGGCGCCCTGGACGTGCCGGACGGCGCCTTCGTCGTCATGGCGATCGTCAACCGCACCCCCGACTCGTTCTACGACCGGGGCGCGACCTTCGACCTCGCGGCCGCGTTGGAACGGGTGGACCGGGTCGTCGCGGAGGGCGCGGACATGGTCGACGTCGGCGGTGTGAAGGCGGCGCCCGGGGACGACGTGGACGCCGCCGAGGAGATCCGTCGCACCGTCGACCTG
>JALYNB010000119.1 GCA_030773395.1 Actinomycetota bacterium | reverse complement strand
ACCAGTCGCCCGGCCTCGGACTGCGCGGAGGCGCGCACCTGGTCGGCCTCGGCCCAGGCCTCCGCCCGCACCTGTTCGGCCTCGGCACGGGCCGGTCCGACCAGCTGCTCGACCTCCGCCCGTGCGTCGGCGCGCAGCTGCTCGGCCTCCTGCTCGGCCAGTGTGAGGATCTGGCCGACCCGCCCGCCGAGCTCGGCGTAGCTCGGCCGGCCCCGCTCGAGCTCCTCCCGGGCGGCCGTCGCGTCCTGCCGCGCGGCGGCGAGGTCGGACTCCACCGCGGCGAGCCGCGACTCGAGGTCGGCCCGGCTCTCCTCGGACTCGTCGAGGGAGCCCTCGAGCCACCGGACGTGCTCGTCGACCTCGTGGGGGTCGTAGCCGCGGAGGACCTTCGTGAAGACGCGGGTGTCCGGCTCGTCCTCCACGGGGAGGAGTCGCGAGGTCGGCTCGTCGGTCGTGGACGTCATGGGCCGCAGTCTGCTACCGAAACGTACGACTCGGAACCCGCCGCGCCCGGCGGACGCGCTCAGATGCCCCGGAACCGGTTGATCGCCGGGAGGTGCCGCTCGCGGAACTCCGGGTCGCGGACGCCGAGGCCCTCCTCGGGCGACAGGCACAAGACGCCGACCTTCCCCGAGTGCAGGTTGCGGTGGACGTCGTACGCGGCCTGGCCGGTGTCCTCGAGGCGGTACGTCTGCGACAGCGTCGGGTGGACGAGCCCCTTCGCGATCAGCCGGTTCGCCTCCCAGGCCTCGCGGTAGTTCGCGAAGTGCGAGCCGATGATCCGCTTGAGGTTCATCCACAGGTAGCGGTTGTCGTAGGAGTGCATGAAGCCGCTCGTGGACGCGCAGGTGGTGATCGTGCCGCCCTTGCGGGTGACGTAGACCGACGCGCCGAACGTCTCGCGGCCGGGGTGCTCGAAGACGATGTCGATGTCCTCGCCGCCGGTCATCGAGCGGATCTGCTTGCCGAACCGCTGCCACTCCTTCGGGTCCTGCGTGTGCTCGTCCTTCCAGAACTTGTAGCCCTCGGCGTTGCGGTCGATGACGCAGGTGGCGCCCATCCGCCGGACGATCTCGGCCTTCTCCGGGGAGCCCACCACGCAGATCGGCACCGCGCCGCCGTTGAGGGCCATCTGGGTGGCGTACGAGCCGAGCCCGCCGCTCGCGCCCCAGATCAGCACGTTGTCGCCCTGCTTCATCGCCGCGCCGTTCTTGCTGACCAGCTGGCGGTAGGCGGTCGAGTTGACCAGGCCCGGGACCGCCGCCTCCTCCCACGTCAGGTGGTCGGGCTTGGGCATCAGCTGGTTGGACTTCACCAGCGCGAGCTCGGCCAGGCCGCCGAAGTTCGTCTCGAACCCCCAGATCCGCTGCTGCGGGTCGAGCATCGTGTCGTCGTGGCCCTGGGGGTCCTCGAGCTCGACGGACAGGCAGTGGGCGACGACGCGGTCGCCCGGCTTCCAGCGCGTGACGCCGGGACCGACGCGGAGGACGACGCCGGACAGGTCGCTGCCGACCACGTGGTAGGGCTGGTCGTGGCGCTTGGCGTACGTGGACTGCCGCCCGTACCGCTCCAGGAACCCGAAGGTCGACACGGGCTCGAAGATCGACGTCCAGACCGTGTTGTAGTTCACGCTCGAGGCCATGACGGCGACGACGGCCTCGCCCGGCCCGATCTCCGGGGTGGCGACCTGCTGCAGGCGGAGCGACTCGCGCGGGTCCTTGTCGCGGGACTCCCGCCCCTCGAACATCCCCACGTCCTCCTTGCGCACGACCATGCCGGAGTAGCTCTCGGGGACGTCGATCGCGGCGAGCTCCTCCGCGGGGGCGTCGGCCAGGATCGCGTCAAGGACCTTCTGCACGGCGGGGCCTTCCTGCTGGCGGCGGTGTGGCGTCGGAGCTTACCGTGACTCCGGGCTGAGTGCTTGCTGGGTGCTTGCTGGGTGCTTGCTGGGTGCTTGCACCGCGTCTACCCCGGCTAGCAGTCCGCACTCCCCGCTGCCGCGAGAGGCGGGCTGCCGCGGCTGGGACGAGAGCGTGGCCCCGTGCTGTTGCACCAAGCATGACGAGCACCGACCCCGCCGCCCGCCCCCTCGACAGCAGCCCCGCCGACAGCAGCCCCGCGGACACCGACCCCCGGGCCGTGAGCGACGCCGAGTGGCGCCGCCGCCTGTCGCCCGAGGCGTACGACGTGCTGCGCCGTGCCGGCACCGAGCGGCCCTGGACCGGCAAGTACGTCGACGCGAAGGACCCGGGCACCTACCGGTGCGCGGCCTGCGGGCAGGAGCTGTTCGACTCCGCCACCAAGTACGAGTCGGGGTCGGGCTGGCCGTCGTTCACGCAGGCGGTGCGGTCGGACGCCGTGGAGCTCCGCGAGGACCGCAGCCACGGCATGGTGCGGCTGGAGGCGCTCTGCAGCCGGTGCGGCTCCCACCTCGGGCACGTCTTCGACGACGGCCCGGTCGCCGCGGGCGGCCTGCGCTACTGCATGAACTCCGTCAGCCTGGACCTCGAGCCCCGGCAGGGCTGAGGGTGGGCGACACCGGGCGCCTCAGGAGGCGCTCGGTGCCGTCGCCTGCACCAGTTCGATGAGCACGCCGTGCGCCCCCTTGGGGTGCAGGAAGGCGATCGAGCTGTGCTCCGTGCCGTGCCGCGGCACCTCGTCGACCAGCTGCACGCCCCGTGCCCTCAGCTCCGCGAGCGCGGCCGCGACGTCGTCGACGCCGTACGCGACGTGGTGGATCCCCTCGCCCTTGCGGGCGAGGTGCTTGGCGATCGGCGAGTCGTCGCGGGTGGGCTGCAGCAGCTGCACGCTCGTCGTCCCCGTCGCGCCGGAGGACACGCGCAGCATCGCCTCGTGGACCCCCTGCTCGTCGTTGGTCTCCCGGTGGGTCACCCGCAGCCCGAACGCGGCCTCGTAGAAGGCCGCGGTCTCGTCCAGGTCGTGGCACGCGATGCCCACGTGGTCGATGCGGGTGAACAGCGGGCCGGGCGGCGTGCCGGTGGTGGCGGGCTGTCCTGAGGGGGGCTGGGTCACGGGCTCTCCCGGGTCGCAGGGGCTGGCGGCAGTGCAGTGGCTCACACCCTGCTTGTGGGGCGAGTCACGCGTCGTATCGTGGCAGTTCCCAGCGACCAGGAGGTCCCACGTGGCCGGCTCCGTCATCGTCAGCGGCGCGCGCACGCCGATCGGCAAGCTCTCCGGGGCCCTGAAGGGCTTCACGGCGATGGACCTCGGCGGCTTCGCCATCGAGGCGGCGCTGTCCCGTGCGGGGATCACCGGCGACCAGGTGGACTACGTGATCATGGGCCACGTCCTGCAGGCGGGCCAGGGACAGATCACGGCGCGCCAGGCGGCCCTGAAGGGCGGGATCCCCATGGAGGTCCCCGCGCTCACGACCAACAAGGTCTGCCTGTCGGGCACGACGTCGATCGCGCTCGCCGACCAGCTCATCCGCGCGGGGGAGTACGACATCGTCGTCGCCGGCGGCATGGAGTCCATGACGAACGCGCCCTACCTGCTCCCCGGCGCCCGGGCCGGCTATCGCTACGGCAACGCGGAGGTCGTCGACTCCACCGCGCACGACGGCTTGTTCTGCGCGATCGACAGGGCCGCGATGGGCGCGGGCACGGAGAAGTACAACGCCGGGCTCGGCCTCAGCCGCGAGGACATGGACGGCTACGCCGCGATGAGCCACGAGCGGGCAGCGCGGGCGGCCAAGGACGGCCTGTTCGACGACGAGCTCGTCAAGGTCGAGGTCCCGCAGCGCAAGGGCGACCCGATCGTCGTCAGCGAGGACGAGGGCGTCCGTCCGGGCACGACGGCCGAGTCGCTGGGCAAGCTCCGCCCGGCCTTCGCCCCCGACGGCACGATCACCGCGGGCTCCGCCTCACAGATCAGCGACGGCGGCTGCGCGGTGGTCGTGATGAGCGAGGAGAAGGCGCGCGAGCTCGGCGCCCCGGTGCTGGCCCACATCGGCGCCCACGGCACCGTCGCCGGCCCCGACCCGTCGCTGCAGAGCCAGCCCTCGCGAGCGCTGGAGAAGGCGCTGGCCAAGGAGGGGCTGACCCCCGACCAGATCGACCTCTACGAGATCAACGAGGCGTTCGCGGCGGTGGCGCTGAAGTCGATGCGCGACCTCGGCATCGGCGACGACAAGACCAACGTCAACGGCGGCGCGATCTCCATGGGCCACCCCATCGGCATGTCGGGCGCTCGGATCGTCCTGCACCTGGCGATGGAGCTCGGGCGGCGCGGCGGCGGCATCGGCGGCGCGGGGATCTGCGGCGGCGGCGGGCAGGGCGACGCCCTGATCCTGCGCGTGCCGGCACCCGCCTCGGCCTGACGGCCGTCCGACAGGCGGGCCGGCGAGCAGCGTGACGACCGCCCGCAGCCGTCGCGCGCGTGACGTCCC
>JALYNB010000118.1 GCA_030773395.1 Actinomycetota bacterium | reverse complement strand
GTGCGCCGCCTGCTCGAGCCCCCGGCGCCCGCGCCGCTGCCCGTCCGCGCCGCGGCCCTGCTCGCCGCCGTCTGGGTGCTCGTGCTGCCCCTGGTGCTGCTCACCGCCCCCCAGCTGCTGCTGCCCGTCTGACCGGGGCCGGCCTCCGTGGGCCGCGGGTCTACAAGTAGGTCTTGCGGCTGAACAGCGCGTGCGCCCCGGCGACCCGGTCGAGGAAGAGCAGCCCGTCGAGGTGGTCGATCTCGTGCTGGAAGGCGATCGCCTCGAAGGCGTCCGCCTCGACGAGCCGCACCTCACCGGTGCCGGGGACGACCCCCTCCACCGTGATCCGGCGCGCGCGGGCGACGTCCCCGGTGAGGTCGGGCACCGACAGGCAGCCCTCCCGGCCCTTCTTCCTCTGGGTCGCGGCCAGCAGTCGGGGGTTCGCGAGCACGACGAGGCTCGCGCAGGTGCGGGCCTTCGGGTGACCGGTCACGTCGAGGACGAACAGGCGCGACGCCACCCCGACCTGGTTCGCCGCCAGCCCCACGCAGCCCGGGGACGCGCGCATCGTCGCGACGAGGTCGCGGGCGAGGGTGACGACGTCCGGGTCGCGCGGGTCGACGTCCGCGCACGGCCGGCTGAGCACGGCGGCGGGCGCGTGCACGGCGGGCAGCACCCGGCCACCCGCGAACGTCTCGTCGGACGTGGAGTCGGCGGCCCCCGTCACAGGACGTCGGCGTCGGCGGGCCGCAGCGAGGCCTCGACACCGAGGTCGGCGGCCAGCTCGGCGAGCTGCGCGGACAGCGCGGAGCTGTCGACTCCGACCGGCAGGTCGAGCTCCATCGTCAGGACGTAGAGCGGGCCCGCGAGCCGGGTTACGAGGTCGGTCACGTTGCCGCCGGAGGCGGCGACGAGACCGCTGACCCGGGCGACGATCCACGGCCGGTCCGCCCCGTGCAGCGTGAGCACGTGGTGCTCCCCGGGCGGGCCGGCCTCGGCGTGCTCGGACACCTCGCGCACCGAGGCGAGCAGTCCGAGCTCCTCGGCCACCGGGGCGAGGGCGGCCTCGACCTCCTCGGCCGTGCGGTCGCAGGCGACGACGAGCGTCATCGCGAAGTGGCCGCGCAGGATCGTCATCGACGTGTCCTCGAGGTTGCCGCCGACCTCCGCCAGGGCACCGGTCACCGCCGCCACGATCCCGGGCCGGTCGGCCCCGATGGCGCTGACCGCGAGGATCCGCTCGCTCACCGCCACGGCCTAGCTGGCCACGCTGGTGCCCGTGCTCGCGGGCACCTCCAGCCGCGGCTCGGGCTGGGCGGTGCTCGTGCCCCCGCGGGACGGCGGCTGCGCGGCGCGGACGAACTCCTCCCGCGGGTTCTGCAGGGCCCCCAGGCTCACGATCTCGCGCCGGAAGAACAGGTCGATCGTCCAGTCGGCGACCACGCGGACCTTGCGGTTCAGCGTCGGCACGCGGCTCATGTGGTAAGCCCGGTGCATCAGCCAGGCCGGGTAGCCCTTGAGCCTGACGCCGTACACCTCCGCGACGCCCTTGTGCAGGCCGAGGCTGGCGACGGAGCCGGCGTAGGCGTGCTCGTACTCCTTCATCGGCTCCCCGCGCAGCGACGCGACGAGGTTGTCGGCCAGCCGCTTCGCCTGGCGGACGGCGTGCTGCGCGCTCGGGCCGCAGAGCGCGCCCGGCTGCTGCTTCGACAGGTCGGGGACGGCGGCGCAGTCGCCCGCCGTCCACGCGTCCTCCACCCCGTCGACGGTGAGGAACGCCGTCGCCTTCAGCCGGTCGCGCTCGTCGAGCGGGAGGTCGGTGTTGCGCAGCAGGGGGTTCGGCCGCACGCCGGCCGTCCACACGACCGTGTCGGCCTCGAACCGCTGCCCGTCCGAGAGCTGCACCAGCCCGCCCTCGACCGACTCGACCCGGGTCTCGAGCAGCACCTCCATGCCGCGCTCGCGCAGCCGGTCGAGCGTGTAGACGCCCATGTCGGGGCTGACCTCCGGCAGCACGCGCCCGGTCGCCTCGACCATCACCCACCGCATGTCGGAGGGCTGGAGGCCGGGGTAGTAGCGCAGGGCGTCGCGGGCCATGTCCTCCAGCTCGGCGAACGCCTCGATGCCGGCGTACCCGCCCCCGATGAAGCAGAAGGTGAGCGCCCGGCGCCGCCGCTCCCGGTCCTGCGTCGTCGCGGCGAGCTCGAGCCGGTTGATCACGTGGTTGCGCAGCCAGATCGCCTCGCCGACGGTCTTGAAGCCGATGGCCTGCTCGGCGAGCCCAGGGATCGGCAGCGTCCGCGCCACCGAGCCCGGGGCCATGACCAGCACGTCGTAGGACAGCTCGTACGGCGGCTCCTCGCCGACGGGGTCGATCGTGGCCACCCGGTTCGCGTGGTCGACGCCCGTGACGCGCGCGGACAGGATCCGGCAGCGGTGCAGCACCCGGCGCAGGGGCACCACGACGTGGCGCGGCTCGACGCTGCCGGCGGCCGCCTCGGGGAGGAACGGCTGGTAGGTCATGTAGGACTGCGGGTCGACGACCGTGATCGCGGCCTCGACGTCCCGCAGCCGCCGCTGCAGCCGCAGCGCCGTGTACATGCCGACGTAGCCCCCGCCGACGACCAGGACGTGCGGGCGGGTGCGGGTGGTCATGCCGCCGACACTACCCAGGCGGACGGCCCCGATCCCCGCCCGCGGCGTCGGCCGCCCGGCCGAGGACGTCGTCGAGCATCGGCTCGGTCAGCCGGCCCGTGAACGTGTTCTGCTGGCTGGGGTGGTAGCAGCCGAGCAGCAGCAGCGACCGCCCCGCCGCGCCGGGGGCGGGGTCGAGCAGCACCTCCGCACCGTGCCCGAACGCCGGGCGCGGGCGGGGCAGCG
>JALYNB010000117.1 GCA_030773395.1 Actinomycetota bacterium | reverse complement strand
GTTCCTCTCGACCAACCTCCCCGAGGGGTGGCGCGGCCTCGGCGCCCTGCCGGAGGTGGAGCGCCGGCCCTTCGAGGACCGCTGGCGCCAGGTGCTGGCCGAGAACGGCCTGCTCGTGGCGTCGTGGCCCCAGGAGTACGGCGGGTCCGGCCTCTCCCTGCTGGAGCAGGTCGTGATCCGCGAAGAGTTCGCCCGCGCGGGCGCCCCGGGCGGCAGCGAGAACGACGCGTTCAGCATCCACATGCTCGGCAACACGCTGATCGCGCTGGGCAGCGACGAGCAGAAGGCCGAGTTCCTCCCGAAGATCGTGTCGCGCGAGCACGTCTGGTGCCAGGGCTACTCCGAGCCCGACGCGGGCTCCGACCTCGCGGGCATCCGCACCCGGGCCGAGCTCGACGGCGACGAGTGGGTGATCAACGGGCAGAAGATCTGGACGTCCTCCGGGCAGTACGCGAACTGGATCTTCGTGTTGGCCCGGACGGACCCGGACGCGCCGAAACACCGGGGCATCTCGTTCTTCCTCGTGCCGATGGACCAGCCCGGCGTCGACGTCCGGCCGATCAAGAACGCGGCGGGCTACGAGCTGTTCAACGAGGTGTTCTTCACCGACGCGCGCACCCGCGCAGACCTGGTCGTCGGCGGTGTGAACAACGGGTGGCTGGTCGCGATGACGCTGCTCGGCTTCGAGCGCGGCGCCGGCGTCACCACCCAGGCGATGCAGTTCGGCGCCGACATCGACCGGCTCATCGCGCTCGCGCGCGAGCGGGGGCTCACGTCCGACCCCCGGATCCGCGCGGAGCTCGCCTGGTGCTACTCCCGTGTCGAGGTGATGCGCTACCGCGGCTACGCGGCGCTGACCCGCTTCCTGTCCGGCGAGAAGCCCGGCGCCGACGCCGCGATCAGCAAGATCGTGTGGAGCGAGTTCTTCCGGCGCTACACGGAGATCGCGATCGAGGTCCTCGGCCTGGACGCCGTGGCGCCGTACGGCGAGGGCAGCGGCGGGGCCCTCCAGACGCCCGACCCGGGCATCGAGAACTCGCCGCGGTCGTGGATCGACACGTTCATGCACGCCCGGTCGGCGACGATCTACGCCGGCAGCTCGGAGATCCAGCGCAACATCATCGGTGAGCAGCTGCTCGGGTTGCCGAAAGAGCCCCGGCTGGACGCCGGCCCGTTTCGGGCGCTCGCCAAGCGGGCCGGCTGAGGGGGAGACGACATGGACTTCGCGTTCGACGCCGACCAGGAGGAGTTCCGCCGCTCGCTGCGGCGGTTCCTCACGGACAAGGCCGGCAGCGCGGTCGTTCGCGCCGCGGCCTCCACCGACACGGGGGTCGACCCCGGCCTGTGGCGGCAGCTCGCCGAGCATATCGGGCTTCCCGCGCTGCACGTGCCCGAGGAGTACGGCGGGGCCGGCGCCTCGCTGCTGGAGGCCGCTATCGCCATGGAGGAGCTCGGGCGGGCGCTGACGCCCGTGCCCTACGCGACGGGCCTGTTCGCCACGCAGGCGATCCTCCTGCTCGGCAGCGAGGCGCAGAAGAAGGAGCTGCTGCCCGACATCGCGGCCGGGGAGGCGGTCGCGGCTCTCGCGATCTCCGAGCCGGGCGTCGCGACGGGCCCGACGGGGGTGACGCTGCGGGCGACCCCGCGGGGCGCGGACGCGGTGCTCACCGGCACCAAGAGCCACGTCCTGCACGGCCACGTGGCGGACCTGCTGCTGGTCGCCGCCATCGACAGCGACGGCTCGAGCCCCGACGACGTCGGCCTGTTCGTCGTGCGCACTGCCGACGGGCGGGTGCGCGTGACCCGGCAGGACACGTTCGACCTCACCCGACCGGTCGCGACCCTCGAGCTCGACGGCGTGACGGCGACCCGGCTGGGGGCGGGCGAGCCCGGGGCGGCCGGCTTCGCCGACGTCCTCGACGCCGCGCGGGCGCTGCTGGCCTGCGAGATGGTCGGCGGCACGGAGCGCTGCCTGGAGATGGCCGTCGCCTACGCGAAGAACCGCGAGCAGTTCAGCCGGCCGATCGGCTCGTTCCAGGCGGTCAAGCACAAGTGCGCCGACATGGTGGTCGCGCTGGACGGGGCGCGCGCCGCGGCCTACTACGCAGCCATGGTGGCCGCCCAGGGCGGGCCGGAGCTGCGCACGGTCGCGCCGCTGGCCAAGGCGGAGGCAGGGGAGGCGTTCGCGTTCGCCGCCGGGGAGAACATCCAGGTGCACGGCGGCATCGGCTTCACGTGGGAGCACGACGCCCACCTCTACTTCCGGCGGGCGAAGACCGACCAGCTGCTGTTCGGCAGCACGGCGGAGAACCGGGCGCTGCTGGCCGACCGGATCGGGCTGTAGGCAGCGGCCGCCCCGCCGATCAGACGCGAATACCCGGCGCTCCGGGGCAGGAGGCCGGGGGTCCGCGTCTGATCGCGGGTGGGCGCGGGCGTCGCGCCCAGTGGATCAGCTGTTCGGGCCGCCGGCGAGCGAGTGCTGCGCGTCGGCGGACTGACCCTCGACGATCTGCTGGCGCTGCGCCGAGCCGCTGATCTGGACCTTGCGCGCCTTCGCCCGCTCGGCTACCGGGATCGTCACGGTGAGGACGCCCGCCTCGTAGTCGGCCTGGACCGCGTCGAGGTCGAGGTTGTCGCCGAGCACCATCTGGCGGCTGACCTTGCCCGCGGGCCGCTCGCGCAGGAGCACCTGGTCGCCCTCGCTGTAGGCGAACTGCCGTTCGGCGGTGACGGTCAGCACGTTGCGCTCGACGGTCAGGTCGACGGTCGTCGGGTCGACGCCCGGCAGGTCGAAGTGCAGGACAACGCTCTCGCCGCGCCGGATGGCGTCCACGGGGACGAACAGGCCACGCTCGCGCGCGCCGCTCCACAGCGCCTCGGACAGGCGGTCGAGCTCACGGAACGGGTCGGTGTGCATCAGCATCTGGCCTCCTTCTGTGATCTCCCCCCGGCTCCCGCACCGGCGGGGATGCTGACGAGGTGGTAGTACCACCGCGCACGCTTCTTGACACCTCGCCGCTCAAGTTCGCCGCTCAGGTTCATCTTGCCCCGACCGGGACGGCCGCGGGGGGCGGGTGCCCGGCGCGGCGTATCGGGTAGCGCGGTGGGGACCCCGTGACCCCGAGGAGCCTGATGAGCGACACCACGACCGAGACCGGCCGCACACGTTCCGCAGTGCAGGCCGCGCTAGTCCGCACACCCCGGTCCAGCCACCGCAGAGCGTGTGGACGGAGGTCCCCTCGCTCGGTGTCAGCCTGCACGCGAGGTGCTGGCGGGGGAGCGGCGCCGGACCTCACGTCGTCCTGCTCCACGGGCTCGCCCTGTCGAGCCGGTACCTCGTGCCGCTGGGCGGCCGGCTCGCCGCACTCGGGTACGACGTCATGGCGCCCGACCTGCCCGGCTTCGGCCGGTCCCCGAAGCCGGCGGACGCGTCCTGGCCCGCCGGGCCGAGCGTGCGTGACCAGACCGACCAGCTGCGCGCCTGGCTGGACGCCGCAGGCATCGACCGGGCCGTCTTCTTCGGCAACTCCATCGGCGTCCAGGTCGCGGTCGAGCTCGCCGCGCACTCGCCCGACCGGGTGGCCGGGCTCGTGCTGGCCGGCCCGACGCCGACCCGCGCTACCGCACTGCGCTGCGGCAGTACCTGCGGGTGCTCGCGAACCAGGCGTTCGAGGTGCCGTCGCTGCAGCCGGTGTTCCAGCTCGAGTACGCTTCCGCGGGCGTGGCGCGGCTGGTGCAGCAGCTGCGCCGGTCCGTCGACGACCCGGTCGAGGACCGGCTTCCTCGCGTCCAGGCCCCGACGCTCGTCATCCGGGGCCGTCACGACCAGACGCTCACGCAGGACTGGGCCGAGCAGTTCACGTCCCTGCTGCCCGACGCGGCGCTCGTCGTGGTCGAGGGGACCGCCCACAACCTGCACTACAGCGCGCCGCACGTGACCGCGCGGCTCATGGCCGCTTCCTGTCCGACGGCCTCGACGGCATCCGCGCGGCGGACGTCGTGGTGCCGGGCCCTGAGCGCGGGGACGACCCCCTGGCGCCGCGCCAGCCGATCTCCACGCGCGTGCATGGCGTGCTCGACTACGCCACGGCCGGGCTCCTCCTCACCGCCCCTCGGGCGCTCGGCTGGGGCTCGCGCACACGGCGGCTGCTCGCGACGGCCGGGATCGGCGCGACCGCGTACAGCCTGCTGACGGAGTACGAGCTCGGCGCCGTGCGGAAGCTCCCGATGCCGGTGCACCTCAACCTCGACGCCGCCAGCGGGCTCCGGCTCCTGCTGGCCGCCGCCACCAGGCTGCGCGGCGAGCCGGCCGCCGGGCGCTGGGGGACGGCCGTGATCGGTGCCTTCGAGGTGCTGGCGGCGACGGTCACCCGGCCCCCGGTCGGCCCCGTGAGGCTGGTGCGCACCTCCGCCCGGGCCTGACGCCAGAGGCCGGTCGCCGCCACCACGGACGTCCGAAGCGCTGCCCGGTTCCTCCCCGGCTGTGCGGTCCCCGGCTTCGGGAACCGGACGTTCGTGGTCACGGCGACGGGGCCGGTGGTCTCCCGGCGGCAGAGGGCTCGCCGGACGCGGCTCAGCCGGTGGGGCGCCGGGCGGCGGTGTCGGCCAGCGCGAGCGCCAGCGCCGCCACGACGAACACCAGGATCACGAGGATCCCGTGGCGGAACGCCGCCGCGTGGTCCCCCGTCGCGGCGATCGTCGCGTAGAAGACGGCCCCGGCCGCCGCGATCCCGACCGCCGAGCCGATCCGCTGCCCGGTCTGCAGGGCGCCGCCCGCACTGCCGGCCCGGCGTACCGGCACCTCCGAGAGCGTGAGGGTCACGTTGGGGCTGATGACCAGCCCGCTGCCGAGGCCCGCCAGCAGCATCGGCAGCGCGTTGGCGAGCCCGACCCCCGTGCCCGGGACGAGCCCCGTGACCACCCAGACCGCGCCGAGCCCCACGGTGACGGCCGCGAGCCCCGCCGTGACGAGCGGGCGGCCCAGCCGGGTGACGACGCGGCCGCCGAGGTACGACGTCACCGCCGAGCCGACCGCGAAGGGCGTCACGGCGAGGCCGGAGGCGAGGGCCGTGTAGCCGAGCCCGTCCTGGAGGTACTGCGCGTACACGAAGAAGACGCCGGTGAAGCCGGCGAAGTACACCAGCGCCAGCGCCGAGCCGAGCGAGTACGAGCGCCGCGCGAACAGCCCCAGGTCGACGACCGGCTCCCGGTCGCGCCCGTACCGGCGCTCCCAGGCGATCCAGGCGGTCCCGACGACCGCGGCGGCCACGAGCAGCAGCCAGCGCAGGGGGCTCTGCCAGGTCTGCGCCTCGATGAACGGCAGCAGCACGAGCGTGACCGCCGCGCCCAGCAGGACCACGCCGACCGGGTCGAGGTCCTCCCGCGGTGCGCCCCGGGGTCGCGGCGTGTGCGGGATCGACCGGTAGGCGAGCAGGACGGCGAGCAGCCCGAACGGCACGTTGACGAGGAAGACGAGTCGCCAGCCGAGGTCCGGGCCGGCGCCGCTGATGAGCAGTCCGCCGACCACGGGCCCGAGCGCCGTGGACATGCCGATGGTCGCGCCCAGCGCACCGAACGCCCGCCCGCGCTCTGCACCGGAGAACAGCTGCTGGATCAGTCCGCTGGTCTGCGGGGTGATCAACCCCCCTCCGAAGCCCTGCAGCAGCCGCGCGACGACGAGCGCCCCCGGTGTCGGCGCGAGGGCGCAGGCCACGCTCGCGGCCATGAAGACGACGAGGCCGGTGACGAACACCGGCCGGCGTCCGCGGGCGTCGCCGAGGCGCCCGGCCGGCACGAGCAGCAGCCCGAACGCCAGCGCATAGCCCGACACGACCCAGGACAACGTGCCCGGCCCGGCGCCGAGGCCGTCGGCGATGCTCGGCAGCGCGACGTTCACGATGCTCACGTCGAGCAGCGCCATGAAGGCGGCGACGAGCCCGGCGGTGAGGGCGCGCCACCGCTCGGGGTGCGGCTCGGGCGGCCCCTCTCCCGTCACGGCGACCGGCGTGTCGTCCACGGGACGCGCCGTCACGGTGCGCTGCTGTACGTGCATGCTTGAGCGCGAACAGTTACTTTGTGTCGGATGACGCCCTCCGAGCCCTCCACCGCCGAGCTGCCCGATCTCGTCGCGCTCGCCGACGGTCTCACCCAGCGCGACCCCGCCGAGGCTGCCACGGTCATCCAGTCCGTGCTCGGCGGCGTCCGCGAGCTGCTCGGGATGGACGTCGCCTTCGTCGGCGAGTTCCGCAACGGTCACCGGGTGTTCCGCCACGTCGACGCGGGGTCGCCCGACTGCCCGGTGCGGCCCGGGCAGAGCGACCCCCTCGAGACGACGTACTGCCAGCGCATCGTCGACGGCCGCCTCCCCGAGGTGGTCCCGGACGCCGCCGCGACGCCCGAGACAGCCGCTCTGTCGATGACGGAGAGCCTGTCGATCGGGACGTATGTCGGGGTGCCGATCACGTTCTCCGACGGCCGCGTCTACGGCACATTCTGCACGTTCAGCCACCAGCCGGACCCCGGCGTGCGCGAGCGCGACGCCGGCACCCTGCGCCTGCTCGCCACGCTCATGGGCCGCTACCTCGAGCGCGACGCCGCCCGGGCCGCGCGGCGGTCGCGGGCTGAGGCGGACGTCCTCGAGGTCCTCGCCCTCGGTGCGCTCACCACGGTGTTCCAGCCGATCATCGACCTGCGGTCGGGTCGGCCCGCGGGCTTCGAGGCGCTCACGCGGTTCCCCGCCGGGCGGCCCGACGAGTGGTTCGCCCGGGCCGCGGAGGCCGACCTGGCGGTCCCCCTGGAGCTGGCGGCCGTGGACGCTGCCGTCCGGCACGTCCCGGAGCTGCCCGAGGGGACCTACCTCGCCGTGAACGTCTCCCCGGGGACGCTCTGCACTCCGCAGTTCGAGGCCCGGGCTGCCGAGCTGCCGCTGCACCGGCTCGTTCTCGAGCTGACCGAGCAGACGGAGGTGAGCAGCTACTCCGACCTTGCGGCCCGCGTGGACTGGATCCGGGGGCGGGGCGGTCGGGTGGCCGTGGACGACGCCGGCGCCGGGTACGCCGGACTGCAGCGCATCGTCACCATCAGCCCCGACATCCTCAAGCTCGACTCGCACTTCACGCGGGGGGTGGTCGACGACGCCGCCCGGCAGGCCATGGCCGCGGCCATGGGGTGGTTCGCGGAGCGCATCGACGCCAAGCTCGTCGTCGAGGGCGTCGAGACCCGCGACGAGCTGGAGGCCCTGCAGCGTCTCGGGGTGGAGTACGTGCAGGGCTACCACACCGGGCGACCGAGGGCCCGGCTCGGCTGAGCCCGCCCGCGCTGGACGTCCAGGCTGTGCGGGACAGCGTGGAGCTGCTGCCCGACCGCCGCTCGGGGTTCGCCGGGCGCGTGCTGCGCCAGCAGTTCGAGGTGTGACCCGGGGGGTCCGGACGGGTCAGGTGGCGACGAGTCCGACGAGCCACACGAGCGCGATCGCCACCCCGGCGACGAGTTCGAGCAGCGCGCCGACACCCAGCGCGAGCAGCACGCCTCGCGTCGAGCGCCAGGCGGCGCCGGTGCTGCCGAGCCGCAGGTACTCGGCCGTGAACGCACCGGCGGCCAGGCCGAGGAGCGCGCCCAGCCCGGGCAGCGTGACGATCCCGACGAGCGCGCCGAGCCCGGCCAGGGCGACGGTCGACCGGGGAGCTCCGCTGGCGGCGAGCGACCGCGACGACAAGGCGTACTTCGCCGCCACGCCCGCCGCGGCCAGCACTCCGGTGACCAGCACGACGAGCCACCGACCCGGCCCGCCGCCCTCGAGCACGGCCCAGGCCACGACGGCGGCCCAGGCCAGCGGCAGGCCGGGCACGAGGGGCAGCACGGTGCCGACGACCCCGACGGCGAGGACCAGCCCGACCAGCACCAGCCCGAGTGCGCTCACCCGGCCAGTCTGCCCCCGGCCGATCTGCCCCCGGTCGACTGCCCGGGCAGCCGAGCGCCCGCCGCCCTCCGGTGCGAGCCGGTGGGGACGACGGGCGCAGGGGCGCGAGCAGGGCTACGGGCGCGAGCCCACCCCGGCGACCTGGGCAGCAGGGCCACTGCCTCGTGGGTCATCTGCCCGACTTGTCCTCCAGCGTCATCCGGGTGAGGAGGTCCTCCACCCGCTGCTCGACGGGGAGGTGAGGGTCCCGGTACGGGGCCGTGTGGGTGGCGGCGGCGAAGGTGCCCTCAGCCGAGGTCGGTGCGGACGTGGCCGCGGCGGCTCCCGGCGGGAGCAGCGGCAGCAGGGCCGCGCCCATGGCCCCCGCGGAGAGCAGCGCGGTGCGGCTCCAGCGCCGCACCGGTCGCCGCCCGGCTCCGGGGTGGGCCGGTGGCGAGATCGTGCCGGATTCGTCGTTCGTCGACCGGCGAGACCGGCAGCCGTCCACCGGCCGGGACGAGGGTCAAGGGGGCGCCTCGACTCGCCGATGGGGACGCGGGGCCGCTGGACCGGGCAGCACCCCCATGACCCCCCGCCCGGCGACGAGGAGCCGGCGTGCCCAATCTGCTGATCGCCGAGGACGACCCCGACATCCGTGAGCTGATCAGCTTCCGGCTCTCCGCCGCCGGCCATGCGGTGACCGCCGTCGAGGACGGCCCGTCCGCGCTCGACGCCGCCGCGGACGCCCTGCCCGACCTCGTGCTCCTCGACGTCATGATGCCCGGGCTGTCCGGCATCGACGTCTGCCGCGCGCTGCGGGCCCAGCCGGAGACGGCCGACCTGCCCGTGATCCTACTGACCGCCCGCAGCCAGGAGGCCGACGTTCAGGCCGGCTTCCGGGCGGGCGCGGACGACTACATGACGAAGCCCTTCTCGCCCCGCGAGCTCGTGAGCCGCATCAACGCCCTGCTCGCCCGCCGCGTCCGGTGACCGTCACCGGCGCCCTGCTGACCGCGCTGCTGGGGTGCGCCCTGCTGCTGCTTGGGCTCGCGGTCGTCATCGTGTGCAAGCGGCTGCTGCGGCGCCGCGCGGACCGGCGGGCGGCCGCGCTGACGGCGCCGCTGCGCCCGGCGCTGTTCAGCCTGCTCGGGGCCGACCGGCTCGACGAGGAGGCCGCGGAGGCCCTCGAGGTGCTCGCCGCGGTGGACGTCGCCGCCTGGCGGGCGCTGGAGCCGACGGTCGTCTCGCTGCTGACGAAGGTCCGTGGCGACGCGGCCGAGGCGCTGACCGACCTGCTCGACCGGCGCGGCACGATCGACCGCGCCGCCCGGGAGTGCCGTCGCCGCGACCCCGTGCGCCGGTGCCGCGGTGCCGAGCTCCTCGGGGCGACCCGTGCCCTGTCCGGGGTGCCGGCGCTGGTCCGGCTGCTCGACGACCGCGACCCGGAGGTGCGCTCGGTGGCCGTCCGGGCCCTCGGCTCCGTGGGCGACCCGGCGGCCGCGCCGCATCTGCTGAGCGCGCTGGTCGGGGACCGCGCGGTGCCGCCGCGTCTCGTGGCGGTGGCGCTGGTGCGGCTCTGCCCGGGTCCCGAGGACGTGCTGGTCGGGGCGCTCCTCGACTCGAGCGAGGTCGTCCGGGCCATGGCGGCGGAGGTGCTCGGGCTCGCCGGCGCCGTGACCGCCCAGGCCGGGCTCGTGCAGGCCGTCACCCGCGACCCCGCCATCGAGGTGCGGGTGCGCGCCGCCCGTGCGCTCGGCAGGCTGGGGGTGCCGTCAGCCCTCGCGGTGCTGATCGACGCCCTCGACCCCGAGGCCCCGACCGCGCTGCGCGTCTCGGCCGCTGCCGCCCTGGGCCAGCTCGGCAGCCCCGCTGCCGTC
>JALYNB010000116.1 GCA_030773395.1 Actinomycetota bacterium | reverse complement strand
CCCCTGGCGGCCGCCCCGGCCACGCTCCTGGCGGTCAGCGCCTGGCTGCGCGGGGACGGCGCCATGGCCAACGTCGCCCTCGCGCGCGCCCTCGAGGCGGAACCCTCGTACGCGCTCGCCCAGCTGCTGTCCCGGGCGCTGGGCGAGTGCCTCCCGCCGGCGGAGCTGCGGGCGATGATCCGAGCTCTGGCGACCCGTTGCGACGCCGCGAGCCGGGCCGACCCGTGACCCGGCGCTGCTGCCGCTCAGAGGAGATCCGGCCGCTGCCACTCCTTCCCGAGCACGTGCTCGGCGAGGAAGGCGAGCACCGTCTCGTACCAGACGATCGAGTTCCCCGGGGTGAGCACCCAGTGGTTCTCGTCGGGGAAGTACAGGAACTTCGAGGGCAGGCCGCGCTTCTGCAGGTCGTACCAGAGCCGCAGCGCCTCGCCGATCGGGACGCGGTAGTCCTTGTCCCCGTGGACGACGAGCATCGGCGTCCGGATGGCGTCGGCGAAGCGGTGGGGCGAGTACTGCTCGTAGCGCCCGGGCTCGCGCAGCGGGTCGCCCCACTCCTGCTCCCAGTAGTACGCCGCGTCGGTGGTGCCGGTGAAGGCGTCGAGGTCCCACAGGCTCGCGTGGGTGACGATGGCCCGGAACCGGTCGGTCCGAGTGGCGATCCAGTTGGCCATGTACCCGCCGAAGGAGCCACCCATCGCAGCGGTGTGCGTGCCGTCGATGTCCGGGCGCTCCACGGTCGCGTCGACGGCCGCCATGAGGTCGGTATAGGGAGCGCCTCCCCACTGCCCCCAGCCGCGCCGGACGAACTCCTGCCCGAAGCCCTGGGAGAGCGCCGGATTGGGCAGCAGGACGGCGTAGCCACGCGCAGCCATGACCCAGGGGCACCACCGCCACGACCACGAGTTCCAGCTCATCAGCGGGCCGCCGTGGATCCACAGCAGCAGCGGCGCTGGGGAGTCCGCGGAGGCGCCCTCGGGGAGCACCAGCCAGGACTGCACGCGCGCTCCGTCCGCGGCGGTGGCCTCCACCTCGTGCAGGGTCCCGGGCAGCCTGTCCAGCGTGCCGGGGCTCGGCAGCGCGACCGGCTCCTGCGACGGCGACTCGGGATGGAGCCGCACGGGGACAGCAGGGCAGTCGTAGGCGGAGCGCAGCGCGTAGAGGGCGGTCCCGTCGCGTGCGACGTTCAGGTCGCTGTACGCGCCGTCGCCGGTCAGCCGCACGGGTGCGCCGCCGGCGACCGGCACCCGGAAGACGGCATGCCGGCCGTCGTCGTCGGCGAGGAAGTACACCGCCGAACCGTCGGCGGCGAACTGCGGTGCACTTGGCCAGCGGTCGAAGTCCGGGGTCAGCTCGGACACGCGCCCCTCGGCCACGTCGACGATCAGCAGCGTGTAGTCCGGCGGCTCGGCGTAGCTGGACAGCGCCTCGCGGACGCACACCACCGTGGCGCCGTCCGGCGAGAAGCATGGGGAGTGGACCTCGGCCCTGGTGTCGTCCACGAGGACGCGGGTCCGGCCGCTGCCGGTGTCGGTGAGGACCACGCGGGTGCGGCGCCCGGCCCGGCCGTCGCGCACCTCCTCCGCCCGCACGAGGAAGCGCCCGTCGGGGGACAGCGCCATGTCCTCCCCGGCCCCGGTGGGCGGGCCCGCCTCGGGCGTCAGGTCGGTCGGCTCAACGGCACCCTCGCCGTCCGGAGCTTCCTCGCCGGGAAGCTGCCCGACCCAGAACAGATGTGGATAGGCCGGCCCGAGGTCGTGGTCCCAGTGCCGGACCGGATAGCTCTCGTGGAGGATCGCCGACACCCCGGCGTCCTTGCGCTTCTTGCGCCGTTCCTCGTCGGTCCCCGCCCCCGAGCCGCCGGACACGGTGGCGGCGGACACGACCACGTCACCGCTGTCCGCCGCGACCGCGAACGAGCCGACGCCGCCCGGCCGGGACAGGACGAGCCGGGCCTCACCGCCTCCCTCGGGCAGGCTCCACAGGGCCGGCTCCGGGTCCCCGGCCTCGGGGGTCCCGGGGTCGGGCCGCGCCGAGGTGAACAGGAGCGAGCCGTCGGGGGCCCACCTCGGGGACGACTCACCGGGGGCGCTCCGCGTCAGCCGTCGCGCCGCACGCCGTCCGGTGGGGTCGGTTTCCCACAGCGCCGACTGCCACTTCTTCTTCTCCGGGTCGAGCGTGTGCACCGACATGGCCAACCTCGTCCCGTCGGCGGACAGGGCCAGCGCCGCCACGCGGGGGACGGCGACGAAGTCGGCCAGCGACGAGAAGGGGGTGGCCGCGGACCCGTCGGACGGCTCGGTGGCGGTGGTCGGTACGGCGGGATCGGACGACTGGCTCACCTGCGGAACTGCTCCCTGCCGGACGACGGGCTGGCGGACCGGCCCACCCTAGTGAGGGCCCGGGCGGGCTGGACCCACCAGGGCCCTGGATGAGGGCGAATCAGCGGGAGGTCGCGGCCTCGACCGGGGTCAGCTCTTCGTCGACCGCACTGACGAACAGGTGCTGGGCGACTCCCGCGGGCAGCGGCCGGCCGTCCAGGCTCACGGCGCCGTCGGCGACCGCGGCCACCATCATGGCTCCTGGCCGGACGCCCTGTTGGGCCAGCGTGCGGAGCAGGTCGGTGTCCTCCTGCAACTGCTCGCTGATCCGCCGCACCACGACGGGACGTCCCTCGGGGGTCGCCGTCGAGGACAGCAGGGTGAGCGAGT
>JALYNB010000115.1 GCA_030773395.1 Actinomycetota bacterium | reverse complement strand
GACCTCGACCTGCCGCACTGGGCCGGCGTGCTGCCGCTGACGACGGTGCCGGGCGCGCCGGCGCCCGCGCCCGACCTGACCGCCGGGGTGGCCGTGCCCGAGCACGTCGCCGGGTGGGCGCGGCCGGTCCGTCCTGTCGCACCCCCTCGATAACCTCGCGGGCATGAGCGAGACCACCAGTCCCATCCCCGCGGAGATCGACGAACTGTGGGAGCGCCGCGGCGACCTGTCGTCCGCCGACACGCAGGCGCGCGACCTCGTCGTCGGCGCTGTCGACCTGCTCGACCGCGGCGACGCCCGCGTCGCTCAGGTCGACGCCGCGAGCGGTGGGGTCGTCGTCGACGAGCGCGCCAAGCGCGCCGTCCTCCTGTCGTTCAAGGTGCTGGAAATGGCGGAGTCCCGCGCGGGTGACTTCCGCTACCACGACCGGATGCCGCTGAAGACGACGTTCGACGGCGTGCGCGTGGTGCCCGGGGCCATCGCGCGCTGGGGCGCCTACCTCGCGCCCGGCGTGGTGCTGATGCCGAGCTACACCAACATCGGCGGGTACGTCGGGTCGGGCACCATGGTCGACACGTGGGCCACGGTCGGGTCGTGCGCGCAGGTGGGGGAGCGGGTGCACCTGTCCGGCGGGGTGGGGCTCGGCGGCGTGCTCGAGCCCCTGCAGGCCGCGCCGGTGGTCGTCGAGGACGACGCGTTCATCGGCTCACGGTGCATGGTCGTGGAGGGCGCGAGGGTCCGGCGCGGCGCCAAGCTCGGCGCCGGGGCGATCCTCACGAGCAGCACGCGGGTGTTCGACGCCGAGTCGGGCGACGAGCTGCCGCGCGGCGAGGTGCCCGAGCGGGCCGTCGCGGTCGGGTCGACGCGGGTCAGGAGCTTCCCGGGTGGTGACTTCGGCATGCCCTGCCTGCTCGTGCTGCGCCGGCTCGCCGAGGACGAGATCCACGACAAGACCGCGCTCAACGACGTGCTCCGCGAGCACGGCGTCGCGTCCTAGCCGCGGGATGAGCCCGACCGGGGCGCTGCCCCCGCTCGATCTCGCCGCGCCTGTCGACGTCCTGCTCGCCGCGCTCGTCGACGCGCCGAGCGAGAGCGGGCAGGAGGGCCCGCTCGCCGACGCTGTCGAGGCGGCGCTGCGCGGCTGCGGCCACCTCGACGTCGAGCGCAACGGCGACGCGGTCGTGGCCCGCACGGAGCTCGGGCGGGGGCAGCGAGTCCTGCTCGCGGGCCACCTCGACACCGTGCCCGCCGCCGGCAACATCCCCGGCCGCCGCAGTGACGACGGGCGGGTCCTGTCCGGGCTCGGCACGAGCGACATGAAGAGCGGGGTCGCGGTGCAGCTGCGCCTCGCCAGCGCCCTGACCTCGCCGCGGGCCGACGTCACGTACGTGTTCTACGACAACGAGGAGGTGTCCGCCGAGCGCAACGGGCTGCTCCGCCTGGTGCGCCAGGCGCGGCCCCTGCTCGACGCCGACCTCGCGCTCCTGCTCGAGCCGACGTCCGGTGCCGTCGAGGCCGGCTGCCAGGGGACGCTGCGGGTGCAAGTGCGGGTCGGCGGCCGCCGGGCCCACAGCGCCCGGTCGTGGCTCGGGGAGAACGCGATCCACGGGGCCGCGCCCGTCCTGGCGGCACTGGCGGCGTACGAGCCCCGGCAGGTCACGATCGACGGCTGCACCTACCGCGAGGGGCTGAACGCCGTCCGCATCGAGGGCGGCGTGGCCGGCAACGTCGTGCCCGACGAGTGCGTGGTCACCGTCAACCACCGCTTCGCCCCGGACCGGTCGGAGGCCGAGGCGCTGCGGCACGTCGAGGAAGTCCTCGCGCCGCACGACGTCGTCCTCACCGACAGCGCGCCCGGGGCGCTCCCCGGGCTGGCCGCGCCGGCCGCGCAGGAGTTCGTCCGTGCGGTGCGAGGGCTCGGCGGCGGGGAGCCGGTGGCGAAGTACGGCTGGACGGACGTCGCGCGGTTCGCGGCGCTGGGCATCCCGGCCCTGAACTTCGGCCCTGGTGACCCGGGGCTCGCCCACACGCGCGAGGAGTACGTCGAGCTCGCCGCGGTGCAGCGGTGCGAGGACGTGCTGCGCGCGTTCCTCACTTGACCCCAGTGCGGGCGGCCCGCCGGCGTTCCGGCGGTCACGTGCCGGGGCACGGCGATCGTCATGAGCGGACACCCTGCCCTGCTGCCCGCCGTCGCCGTCGGGGTCGGTATCGCCGGGACCGTCGA
Organism: Actinomycetota bacterium; assembly: GCA_030773395.1. Taxonomy (GTDB): domain Bacteria; phylum Actinomycetota; class Actinomycetes; order JALYNB01; family JALYNB01; genus JALYNB01. The sequence goes on along the minus strand of JALYNB010000115.1, from coordinate 2,465 downwards.
CCAGGTCGTGTTCCACCAGGTCCTGCGCTGGCACACCTTCTACGTGCGGTCCGGCCTGGACGTCGGACTGGTCAGTGACGGAATCTTCCACGCCCTCATGACGGGGATCCTCGGCGCCGCCCTCGTGTGGCTCGTCCGCCGGGCCCGTGCGTCCCACCCCTCGCCGCGGCTCCTGACCGGCGGCGTCCTCGCCGGGGCCGGCGGCTTCAACCTGTTCGACGGGGTCGTCGACCACAAGATCCTCCAGGTCCACCCGGTGCGCGAGGGGGTGGAGGACCTGCTGCCCTACGACGTCGCCTGGATCGGCAGCGCGGCCCTCGTCCTCGCGGTCGGGCTCCTGCTGCTGCGGAGCGCGGGTGCACGGCGGCCTGCGGCCGCGTAGTCCGGGCCGCCCGGGGGCACCTGACCCGGGTGCTCGACGACCCGATCGCCCTGCTGAGCCGTGAGGTGCTGCGCGAGCGGGTGGGCGCGCTCGTCGCCGAGGCCTGCGCGTGGAGCGTCGGGCTGTCCGACCAGCCGTTCCTCGTCCGCCGGCACGGACGCCTCGTCGACACCGGGCAGACGCTCGGCATGCGGGCCGAGGCCGGCCAGCAGCTCAGCGGCGAGGAGGACGGGCGGCTCGACCTGGGCGATGCCAGGCCGGGCAGCTTCCAGGACGCGCTGAACGCCGTCGCCCGCGGCGGCGGGGTCCACGCTGACCGGTTCGAGGAGCAGGTGATCGCCCCGTTCGTGCTCGAGACGTGCGTCCGGACCGCGGAGCGGGCCCGGCGCACCAACCCCGGGGCCTGGACGGAGCTCCTGGACGACCTGGGCGAGGACGGCACCGACCTCGCTGCGGTGGTGCGCGCGGCCGAGTGGGAGGCGCCGCTGCGCACCGAGGCGGAGCAGCTCGCGCTGGCCGCGCTGGCCGACGTACCGCTCGTGGAGGTCGAGGCCGAGGGGCTGCCGCTGTCGCTCGTCCGGGCCGCGGAGCGGGAGACGCAGCAGGCGGCCGGCGTCCTGCCGCCGCAGCAGCCCGCCCGCGACGAGGAGCTCGCCGGCGCCCTGTTCCTCGCCGAGGCGGCGCTGCAGGACTCCGGGCTGCCCGTGCCGGTGCCGCCCGCGCGCGCCGCCGAGCTGCTGGAGGTGCTCCGCAGGCAGGACCTCGACGGTGAGGAGGTCGTCGCGCTGCTCCCCTCGCTCCCCGTGCAGCAGGACACCGCGGAGCGGGTCGCGGAACTGGTCACGGACGAGAGCCCGGACGGGTCTTGAGCGGGATGGTCACCGTCGCGCGCTCCCAGGGGGCCCGCTGGCGCAGGTGGGGCCAGGTGCCCTCGCGGCCTACTGGAGCGCGACCGGCCTGTCCGACCTGGTGTCCAGCTCCCCGACCGGACCGGACGGCTGGGTGAGGCTGCTGTTCGGTCTCGCCTGGGCGGTGCTCGCCGTGCTGTCCTGGCGCGAGCGCGTGGAGCTGTCAGCAGGCGGTGTCAGGGTCGTGGGCTCCTTCCGGAGTCGCTCCGCGTCGTGGGACGAGGTGAGCGGCGTACGGCGACACCAGGGCTGGCAGGACGTGCTGGTGCTCCGGCTGTCCGACGGACGGGAGCTGGAGGTCCCGCGCCACGGGCCCGAGCTGGAGGCCGAGCTGCGCGGGCGGCTGGCCGACGCCGGGACCCCTGTGTGACCGGGACACCGCGCCGACCCGCGCGATCGACCGCGACGGTGGTCCGGCCGTGCAGGTGAGGGTGGCCCGGCAGACGGGCGGCTCGAGGAGGTCGTGGCCTTCTACCGCGACGGTCTGGGCCTGCCCGAGGTCACGCGCTTCGCCGGTCACGACGACTACGACGGCGTCGTGCTGGACGTGCCGGCCACGGGCGCGCACCTGGAGTTCACGGCCACCCGGCACGGACCGCCCCGTCGCCGCACGTGGAGGACCTGCTGGTGCTCTACCTCGGGGACGGCGGCGTCGTCGCGGACGTCCTCGCCCGGGTCGGCGTCGCCCCCGTGGTCCAGCGCGAACCCCTACTGGGACCGGGTCGGTGCGGTGGAGGACCCCGAGGGCTTCCGGGTCGTCCTCGTCATTGCCTCCTGGGACGGGTGACCCACGACGGTCACGCCGCCGGCGTGACGGCCCGCAGCCACGGGCCGAGGAGCGCTGCGAGGTGCTGCGCGTGCGTGATCGGGACCATGTGGGCCCCGACGGGCAGGCTGACGCGGCGGCCCTCCCGGAGGGCCGCCAGCGACTCGACCCAGTCGGCCGGTGCGATCCGGTCGTGCCGTCCTCGTACGAGGAGCAGCGGGCAGGCCGTCCGGGCCACGGCCTGCGCCACGTCGTGCCGGCGGGAGGCGTCCATGGCCCGCCGCATGGAGAGCAGCCCGGTCCGCGCGTAGACACGGAGCAGCACCGGCGCCTGGCCGGGGCGCTCGTGCGCGGCCGTGGCGAGCCAGCGGCCGGCGAGGCGCGGCCAGGTCCGCGAGCGGGGGTCGGT
>JALYNB010000114.1 GCA_030773395.1 Actinomycetota bacterium | reverse complement strand
TTCGCGGCCGGGTCGTCCTGACCTTCCTGCGGGGGATGCCGGTCGCGGAGGAGGGCCGGCCGCTGGACGAGCGGACCGGGCGTTTCGTCCCCGGACGGGGTGCCGCCGCCGGCTGATGCTTGCGCCGGTTCGATGAGCGACCTAGTCTGTATGCACAGAAGATGCTTGGTATACGGAGCCTGAGCCAGCCGCGCCTCCGCTCTCGTCCGCCGCCCCGTCCCGACCATGTCAGGAGCCCACATGACCCTCTCGCCCCCTTCCCCGACGGTGGTGGAGCTCCCGGTGACCTCGCTGTCGACCGGCCTGCGCATCGGCGGCGAGCTGCTGCCGGGCCGCGCCGAGCCCATCGAGGTGGTCAACCCGGCCACCGGCGAGGCCTTCGCCTCCGTGGCCGCAGCCGACGCCGACGACATCGACCACGCCGTCCGCGTCGCACACGAGACCTTTCGTTCGGGGGTCTGGAGCCGGATGGCGATCCACGACCGCGCGGTCCTCATGCAGCGCTTCGCCGACGGCATCGAAGCCCGCATGGAGGATCTCTACAAGATCGAGACCATGAACAACGGGCGGCCGATCACCGAGACGAAGGCGCAGATCACCCGCCTGCCGGAGTGGTACCGGTACAACGCCTCGCTGCTGCTGGCCGACCGGGACGCCGTCGTCCCGCTGCGCGGTGACTACCACGCCTACACCAGCCGCTTCCCCTTGGGCGTCGTCGGCATCCTGGCGTCGTTCAACCACCCCATGATGATCACTTCGAAGAGCCTGGCGCCCGCGCTGGCGACCGGGAACAGCGTGGTGCTCAAGCCCTCGGAGCAGACCCCGCTCACTGCCATGCTGCTGGGCGAGATCGCCGCGGACGCGGGCATCCCGCCGGGCGTGCTCAATGTCGTCAACGGGCTCGGCGCCACCGCAGGCGCGGCCCTGACCGAGCGCCCGCTGGTCAAGAAGGTGGTCTTCACCGGTGGCACGGAGGTGGGCAGGGCGATCTCCGTCGCCGCCGCGCGACGCTTCGCCAAGGCCACCTTGGAGCTCGGCGGGAAGTCCCCCGTCCTCGTCTTCGACGACACCCCGATCGACACGGCGGCTCGCGGCGCGGCCTTCGCCGGATTCATCGGTGCCGGGCAGACCTGCATCGCCGGGAGCCGGCTGCTGGTGCAGCGCGGCATCTACGACGAGGTCGTCGACGCGCTCGCCGCCCAGGCACAGCAGATCCGGATCGGCGACCCCACGCTGGCCCAGACCCAGCTTGGCCCGGTCATCTCCGAGCGGGCCCGCACCCGCATCCTCAGGCACATCCAGAGCGGCATCGCCGAGGGCGCCCGCCTGGTCACCGGCGGCCGGGCCGCCGAGGTCCCGGGCCTGCCCGGTGGCTTCTTCATCGAGCCGACGGTGCTGGCCGACGTCCGCAACGACATGCGGATTGCCCAGGAGGAGATCTTCGGGCCGGTCGTCGTCGTCATCCCCTTCGACGACGAGGACGACGCGATCCGCCAGGCCAACGACTCCCCCTTCGCCCTGGGTTCGGCGATCTGGACCCGCGACGTCGCGCGGGCGCACCGCGTGGCGCAGCAACTGGAGATGGGCATGGTCTGGATCAACGACCACCACCGGCTCGACCCCTCCTCCCCCTGGGGCGGCCTCAAGGAGAGCGGCACCGGCCGCGAGGGCGGGTGGGAGTCCTTCCACGACTTCACCCACGTCCGGGCCATCACGGTCCGCACCGCCGCCGACGACGTCGACTGGTACGGCGGCCGCGCGACGGGACGGCTCAACTGATGGCCGGGTTCACGATCTCCCCGGTCTCCGACGGCGTGGTCGTCGCGGAGCTCGACCGCGGTCCGGAGAACCTCTGGACCCTCGCCGATCTGCGCGACCTGACGGCGTTGCTCGCCGACCCGCCGGAGGGGGCGCACGTTCTGCGCGTGCGCTCGGTGGGTGAGGCGTTCTGCCTGGGGCGCGAACGCGGGGGCACCAGCACCGCACCCGGGGTGGTCCGTGGCGAGGCCGAGACCCTGGTCGCCGTCACCCGGGCGCTTCGCCGGACGCCGCTGGTCACGGTCGCTGAGGTCCAGGGCGACGCGGCCGGCTTCGGCGTCGGCGTCCTGGCCGCGTGCGACGTCGCAGTCGCGGTGGCCGACGCGCGGATCTCCTTCCCGGAGGTGGGCATCGGCCTGGCACCGGCGCTCGTGCTCGCCTGGCTGCCTCGGAAGGTCGGGGAGCGGCAGGCCTTCTGGCTCACCGCCACGGGCGAGAAGATCACCGCCGCCCGGGCGGCCGAGCTGGGCCTGCTCAACGCCGTGGTCGGTTCCGCGGAGGAGTTGCGCAAGGACGTCGACGAGCGGGTCGCCGTGCTGCGGACCCGCAGCCCCCGCGTGCACGCCGACATCCGCGACATGATCCGGGCGTTCGGCGCCGTCGGTGACGACCAGGCCCTCGACATGAGCATCGACCGCCTGGTCGTCGGCTCCCTGCGCCGCGGCGAGGAGTGAACCGGATGCGCACTATCGAGCACTGGATCGGCGGCAAGCCGACGTCCGGGACCCCGGCCAGCACCGCGCCGGTGTGGGACCCGGCCACCGGCGCCCAGCAGGCCGAGGTGGTCCTGGGCTCGGCGGCCGACGTGGAGGAGGCGGTCCGGGTGGCCGCCGCCGCCTTCGAGGAGTGGTCGCAGTCCTCGCTCTCGCGGCGGGCGAAGGTCCTCTTCGCGTTCCGCGAGCTGGCCACCGCTCGCGCCGGCGAGCTGGCCCAGCTGGTCAGCTCCGAGCACGGGAAGGTGCTCTCCGACGCCCGCGGCGAGGTCGACCGGGGCCTGGAGGTGGTGGAGTTCGCCTGCGGCATCCCCCATCTGCTCAAGGGGTCCTTCTCCGACCAGGCGTCCAGCGACGTCGACGTCTTCTCGTTCCGGTCGCCACTGGGCGTCGTCGCCGGGATCACGCCGTTCAATTTCCCGGTGATGGTCCCCATGTGGATGCACCCGGTGGCGATCGCGTGCGGCAACACGTTCATCCTCAAGCCGAGCGAGCGCGACCCGTCCCCCTCCCAGCTCGTGGCCGAGCTGTGGCAGGAGGCCGGGCTGCCCGACGGCGTGTTCAACGTCGTGCAGGGCGGCAAGGACGTCGTCGACGCGCTCCTGGACAGCCCCGGCGTTGCGGCCGTGTCCTTCGTGGGCTCCACCCCCATCGCGCGCTACGTGCACGAGCGGGGCACCGCCGCGGGCAAGCGCGTCCAGGCCCTCGGCGGCGCCAAGAACCACGCGGTCGTGCTGCCCGACGCCGACGTCGACTACGCGTCCGACCACCTGGTGGGCGCTGCCTTCGGCTCGGCGGGTGAGCGGTGCATGGCGATCTCGGCCGCGGTGACCGTCGGGGGCGCCGGCGACGCGCTGGTCGAGGCCGTCTCGGCGAAGGCCGCCGCGATCACGGTCGGCCCCGGCCGTGACCCGTCGAGCGAGATGGGGCCGATCGTCACCCGCGAGGCCCGCGACCGGATCGCCGACTACGTCGGCTCCGGGGAGCAGCAGGGCGCGCGGCTCGCGGTCGACGGACGAGGTCTGGTCGTGCCCGGGCACGAGGACGGGTTCTTCATCGGCCCGAGCGTGCTCGACCACGTGACGCCGTCGATGGACGCCTACCGGGACGAGATCTTCGGGCCGGTGCTCTCCGTCGTCCGCGCCGACACGGTCGACGACGCGATTGCCCTCATCAACGCCAATCCCTACGGCAATGGCACGGCCATCTTCACCTCCAGCGGCGAGGCGGCCCGCCGCTTCAAGCGCGGGGTGAACGTCGGCATGGTCGGCGTCAACGTGCCCATCCCCGTGCCAATGGCGTACTACTCCTTCGGCGGCTGGAAGGACTCGCTGTTCGGCCAGAGCCGCATCCACGGCCCCGACGGGGTGGACTTCTACACCCGGACCAAGGTGGTCACGGAGCGCTGGCCGGCGCAGTCGGCCCTGAGCGCCGCCAGCTACCACTTCCCGACGTCCACGTGAGCACCGCATCGGAGTCGGCGGGCAGCCGGGTCGCCCAAGGACTGCGGGACCGGTTGCGGACCGGCGCGCTGGCCCCCGGGACGGTGCTGTCCCAGGCCGAGATCGCCGCGGAGTACGGGGTCAGCCGGATCCCGGTGCGGGACGCTTTGCACATCCTGTCCACCGAGGGGCTGGTGGACCTGGGCGTGTCCGGCGCGGTGGTGACGGGTCTGTCGATCGCCGAGCTGCAGGAGCTCTACGAGCTGCGGGAGGCGGTCGAGCCGGTCGTCACCGCCATCGCGGTGCCCAACGTCGGCCGGGCGGAGACCACGCAGATGGCGACCCTCCTCGAGCGCATGGAAGCCGAGGGCATGGGGGCAGCGGAGTGGCTGGAGGCCAACGCGGCATTCCACGCGCTGATCTACACCCGGGCCGACCGACCCCGGATGGTCGAGCTCACCGAGCAGCTGCGGCGGCTCACCGACCGCTACGTCTACCTGCACTTAGAGGTCATCGGCGACGTGGAGCACCTCCACGAGGAGCACCGGCAGATACTCGCCGCCGTACACCGTGGGGACGCCCGTGAGGTCGCCGACCTGACCCGCGTGCACCTGGAGACGTCCCACGACTTCATCCTGAGATACCTGCTGCGCACCTCCGTGGCCAACGAGGCTCCCGGCAAGAGCGTGGCCGGTTGAGGCGGCGCGCGCAGCTGACGCCCCGGCCTGGCATGCTCCGTCACCGGCTCGGGTAGCTGGGGCGGACGCTCACCATCACACCGATACCGCCCTCCTGCCGGGTGCTCGGTCGGAAAGCGGACCAGCACCCGCCCTGCCGCTCGGCGCTCGCCCATCGCGCGGATCGCCTCGGCGGTCCGGTC
>JALYNB010000113.1 GCA_030773395.1 Actinomycetota bacterium | reverse complement strand
CGGAGTGCGAAGCCGCCATCGCGCGGTTCCGACCCGGCCCGCTGGTCGAGGGGCGGGAGTGCTCGTTCATCGGCGCGGGCGCGGCCACCCGTCTCGAGTGGAGCTGCGACGACGGCCCACCGCCGCTTACCCGGCCGTAGGCAGCGGGGTGCCGACACCTACGGCCCCGCTCAGCCGAACTGCGGTCAGCGACGCCTGGCATTGGCGCTACTACCGCTCGACCCAACGGCAGCCACCCAGGAGGAACGACCTGCGGTGTACGCGCCCGGCGAGCCGGCGCGCCCGCCGGAGGACCTTCGCCTCGCTCACCCCGTCCGGGACGCCCAGCTCGGTGAGCCGGCCGGCGGGGAGGCGGAGGTCGGGCGGGACGGGGTCGAACAGCTGCTCGACGTCGGTCAGCCCGACGGCGGCGAGCATCCTGCGGACGTCGTCGTCGGTGTGCGCGTGTGGTCCACGGCCCCCCGCGCGAGTCGGTCAGGCGGTGCTGCGGCGGGAGCGGCGCGCGGCGAGCTCGTCGGCGGGGCTGGGGACGGCGTCGGAGGCCCGCTCCCCCGGCAGCTCGGCCAGCGACCCCTCCACCTCCCGCACGACCCGGCCGACGGCGATCCCGAACACGCCCTGACCGCCCTGCACCAGGTCGACGACCTCGTCGGCGGACGTGCACTCATAGACCGTGACGCCGTCGCTCATGAGCGTGATCTGGGCCAGGTCGGCGACGCCCCGCTCGCGGAGGTGGCCGACCGCGGCCCGGATGTTCTGCAGGGACACCCCGGTGTCGAGCAGCCGCTTGACCACCTTGAGCACGAGGATGTCGCGGAACGAGTAGAGGCGCTGAGTGCCGGAGCCGGACGCCCCGCGCACGCTCGGCTCGACCAGCCCCGTGCGCGCCCAGTAGTCGAGCTGGCGGTAGGTGATGCCGGCCGCGGAGCAGGCCGTGGGCCCCCGGTAGCCGATGCCCGCCAATGGCGGCGTGGGTAGCCCCTCCGGGAACAGCACGCCCTGGCCGTCGGGCAGTGAGGCGGGCTCGTCGTCAACCGCGACGGGCTCTACCGGGGCCGGCGTCCCAGTGGCGGTGGTGGCCGTCGCCGGCGACGGGGTGGCCCCCGGCGTCGCGCGCAGCCTCGACGCGGGCCGCTCGGTGTCGCTCACGGGAGAGTCCTCTCCTCGACGGCACGACGACACCGGGGGCCGGGGTCGGGTCGGTCGGCGACAGCGCTGCCGACACTGTGAACGCTAGGCAGGCGCCCGGGTGTGGTCAACGTCCTGCGCTCGGCGCGTCGCGCCGCGTGGAGGACGGCCTCGCTCAGGACCCGCCCCCCGGCTGGCCGCCGGCCGGCCCCGTCTCGAAGTCGTCCGGCGAGATCGTGTCGAGGAACTCGCGGAACTTCTCGACCTCGTCCTCCTGCTCGTCGGGGATCGCGATGCCGGCCTCGGCGAGCACCCCCTCGGCGCCGAAGATGGGCGACTTCGTCCGCATGGCCAGGGCGATCGCGTCCGAGGGCCGCGCGCTCACGGACACCCCGCTGTCGAAGTGGAGCTCCGCGTAGAACACGCCCTCCTTGAGGTCGGTGATGTGCACCGCCTCCAGCCGGGTGCCGAGCGACTGCAGGACGTCGCGCAGCAGGTCGTGCGTCATCGGCCGCGCCGTGACGACCTCCTGCTGGGCGAAGGCGATCGCGGTGGCCTCCACCGCGCCGATCCAGATCGGCAGGTAGCGGTCGCCGCCCTGCTCGCGGAGCAGGACGATGGGCTGGTTGGACGGCAGCTCGACGCGCACCCCCACGACGGAGAGCTCGGTCAGGGGCTGCTTCGCGGACTCGCCGGGCTCGCTCACGGGATCCTCGTTCCCCTCGGGACGGCGGTGGACGCACCGGAACTCCGCCGGCGCCGCGTGGTCAGCGTGCGGCGTCCGGGCGCAGCCTCCCGCGGACCAGGGCCACGTGGAGCCGGACGCTCAGGGCCCCCAGCTCGCGGACGACCTCCTCCGCCCGGTCCCGCGCCTGCGGGTTCCGCTGGCGTCGCAGCGGGGCGACGATCTGCTCCACGAGACCGGCCTCGCGGTCGGCGGCCGACGTGAACGGCCGCAGGTGGCGCGGCTCGATACCGAAGCGCGCCATCTCGGCCACGGTCTTGGCGACGACCAGCGCGTCACCGTCGTACGAGCGGCTGCCGGGCCGGGGCGCGACGAGGCCGTACTGCTCCAGCTGGTCGAGCTGCTCGGGCAGCAGCCCGGCGGCGCCTGCGAGCTCGCCACGGGAGAGCCGGATCTCCGACGGGTCCTCGTCGAACTGCTCCGGGCCCGGCAGGGCTTCGGCGACCGCCACCGCGGTGGGCACCTCGGGGGCGGGCGCCGGCGCGGCCTGCTCGTCGCCGCCGGAGTCGCGCGCCTCGAGCTGCTGCTTGATGACCCGGAGCGGCAGGTAGCGGTCGCGCTGCGCGGCCAGGACGAACCGCAGCCGCTCGAGGTGGGCCGGGGAGAACTTGCGGTAGCCCGACGAGCTCCGCTCCGGCTCCACCAGGCCCTCGGACTCGAGGAAGCGGATCTTGGAGATCGTGACATCGGGGAACTCCGGGCGCAGCCGGGCCAGCACCTCGCCGATGCTCATGGCCGCGGGGACGCGCCCGGCGTCCTCCATCGGGATCAGCGGCTCGGCGGTCATGACGCGCCCTGGTCCTCACCTCGCGCGCCCGTGAGGAAGACGAGCCGGAACTTGCCCACCTGCACCTCGTCGCCCCCCGACAGCACGGCCTCGTCGATGCGCTCCCGGTCGAGGTAGGTGCCGTTGAGGCTGCCGACGTCGCGCACCGTGAAAGTCGACCCGCTGCGCAGGAACTCCGCGTGGCGGCGGGAGACGGTCACGTCGTCGAGGAAGATGTCGCTCTCCGGGTGGCGGCCGGCCGTCGTCACGTCCTTGTCGAGCAGGAACCGGCTCCCCGCGTTGGGCCCACGCTTGACGACCAGCAGCGCCGTGCCGGGCGGGAGCGCGTCGACGGCGCCGGGCGCGACGTCGGGGGCGGACGCGCCCTCCGCGGCCTCCAGAGCCGAGTCGAGCGCGTGGATGTCGATCGTCGACGTGGTCTCGGCCGGTCGCTCGGGCGACACGGGCCCGCCGGGCGGGTTGAGCGGGGCCCCGCAGCGCGCGCAGAAGCGGCTGTCGTCGGGGTTCTGCTGGCCGCAGCGGGTGCAGAACACGGTCGGATCGCCTCCCGGCCGGAGGACGCGGGCCCCCCGGCTCAGCGTCGGGCCCGCTGGCGGGCGTTCTGATCAGGTGGGTGGAGGCTAGACGGTGGGGGCGAGCGCGTGCAAGCTGCCCTCCAGGTGCACCCGAGGTTGAGACCTGGGCGACTGCGGGTGTTCAGCGTTCCGGCTCGGTCAGGTGCCGCCGCCGGGCAGCCGCTGCGCGTACTCCTGCGCAGTGAGCAGCGGCGGCAGGTCACTGTCGGCCGGCGCGATCTCCACCAGCCAGCCCTCGCCGTACGGGTCGCTGTTGACCAGCTCCGGGGAGGCCTCGAGGCCGTCGTTGCGCGCGCTGACCCGGCCGGTCACGGGGGCGTAGACGTCGGAGACGCTCTTCGTCGACTCGACCTCACCGAGAGGCTTCCCGGCGGTCACGGCCGCGCCGACCTCGGGGAGGTTCACGAAGACCACGTCCCCGAGCGCGTCCTGGGCGTAGGCGGTGATGCCCACGCGGACCGCGCCCTCCCGCGCGCGCACCCACTCGTGCTCTCGCGTGTAGCGCAGGTCGTCGGGGAAGTCCACGCGGTCACCTCGCAGTCGGCCCGGTCGGGCGGGATGCGGATCCTGCCACCCGCCGCTCGGGGGGCGTACGGGGGCCGGAAGCGGACGGGCGGGGTCAGCCGGGAACGGGCTCGGCGTGCTCCAGGGGCTGCGGGTCGCGCAGCGCGGTGACCTCGACCCGCTCCCGGGGCTCGACGGCGGCGTCGGCGCCCTCCTGGCGCGCGACCGTGTCGACGACCCCGCCGCGGATGCGCAGCGCGGGCTCGAGCGTGCCGGGGTCGCCCACGGCGCGGAAGACGTACGGCGGGCGCAACAGCTTCCCGTCGACCTCGACTCCCCCGTCGCCGTCGACCAGGTACGTCGACGCCACCACCCGCACGTCGCCCAACTGCAGGGCCTCGGCGCCCGCGTTGCGGAGCTCCTCGACGGCGTCGAGCAGCACCTCGGCCCGGACGGAGCCCGCGGGGTCGTGCACCGTCAGCACGACCC
>JALYNB010000112.1 GCA_030773395.1 Actinomycetota bacterium | reverse complement strand
GCCGAGCTCGCCGACGGCAAGTACGAGCCCGCGCTGGAGCTCGCGCAGGAGATCAAGACCGCTCAGCAGGCCGAGATCACCACGATGCAGGAGCTGCTGCAGAGCCTGTAGCAGCCTCGCCGCCCGCGATCCGTCGCCGGACGCGCCGGCCGGGTCGGCGACAGGTCGACGTTTCCATGAGGCCGTCAGGCCTGTGGCCGCCGCGCGGTGTTACAGGTGGGCGTCAAGTGCAACGTCGGGTGCGGGAGGCACCGTACTGGTGCAGGCGGCCGGCTCGGTCCCGCGTGCGCGCGGGCACGCGGCCGCGCAGGCAGACGTTCCGGGGCCGAGCGACTCACGCTCTCGACTGCGCCAGACGATCCCGTAGCCGTTCTCGAAGTGGCCGCGCGGTGTCCCGCTCGAGGATCCCCGGGGGGACGACCCGGATCACGCCGCGCCGCCGGGGTCCGTCCCACTAAGCTAAGCCTTCGACTACCGGTCAGCTGGCAGCTCGGCGAGTTGTCGGGCGAGTCGCCGCTGGACGACGTGTCGTGCGAGCCGCGACCAGCAGGAAAGCCGCCGCCGACAGCGCCGGCCACGGTCAGCCCCGCGAGGAAGTGCGTCGCCCAGTGGAACCGCGCTTCGTGCGCGGCGTGGCTGTCGTACAGCCGACCTCGGCGATGACGCGCACGGGGGTCCGTGAGCGCACGGTGGGCCGCTCATCGAACCGCGCCGACGATAGTCGAGACCTCGAACCCGTTCCGCAGGTACTGCGGGTCGAGCGTCGCGTATCGCACCGTGCGACCGGAGTCCACCACGGCGTAGCCAACCGGCCGCCCGCCGTCGATGGGCGTCGGCATGCCGACCGCCTCGGCGAGACGGTTCAGCGGGTCGACAACGACCGGTAGGCCCAAGTCCGTGAGGTTCGGCCGCGGTACCACGACCTGCACCTGCACCTGCGCCGGGTCCGGCACGTTGCCCGCCCAGTCGGCGAGAGCTCGACGGTCCGGAGGCTCACGCACGAACAGCAGGACGACCGCCCGCCCGCCGAAGTCGACGCCGGCGACCTCCCGGTCCACGACGGGACCGTCGAGGAGCAGCCCATCGCGCTGGAAGGCCGGGTCGGGGTCGTCGAGCGGACCGGGTGGACGTACCAGCGCCACGACCACGAACACCAGCACGGCGGCGAGCACCAAGAACCATGCAAGAGTTGTCCAAAACGGCAGGGGTGGACGCTCCGGTGCCGGGTCGGGACCCGGCTCTGGTCGAACACGCTCGGACGTGCTCACTGCAGGCGCCCCTTCCGGCTGGCTTCTCACCTCGGTCGTCGCGACTGACGCGACTGATCAGGACGGCGGCCTGCCGAGGTCCCGATGACGGCAAGCAAGCCGCTTCCTGGGGGCCTCCGCCGTTCTGGCACTGCTCGCTGGCACTGCTCGCTGCTCGCTGGCACTGCTCGCTGGCACTGCTCGCTGTCATTGCCTGCGACGGGCACTGGCGCAGGTGAGGTGCAGGCCGGCGCTTGGCTTCAAGTCTGCTTGAACCTCTACCGTCGAGGAGGTGGAGACGTTCCAGATCGCCGAACTTGCCGAGCGCACCGGCTTCACTCGCGCCACGCTGCGCTACTACGAGGAGATAGGGCTGCTCGAGGAGCCGGAGCGGTCGAAGGCCGGCTACCGGCTCTACCGACAGCGCGACGTCGACCGGGTGCGGTTCATCGGCCGCGCCAAGCGCCTGGGATTGACGCTAGACGAGATCCGCTCGCTGGTCGGCGTGTGGGCCGGCGGCGAGTGCGCCAACACCCGACGGCAGCTGCGCGGGCTGGTCGAGGCCAAGATCGACGCGGTACGCGCCCAGCTCGAGGACGACGCGACGTTCCTCCGGCAGCTCGAGGCCGTCCGCGACCGGCTCGACGACGTCATCGCCAGCGGCGCGACGGCCACCGGTTGCGAGTGCGCTCCCGAGCTGCCCCTCATCGACACCCTGCGGACCGGGCCGAGCGCCGCCGCCTCGTCCCGGTGACCCGGCCAGGGAGGCCGCGGACT
>JALYNB010000111.1 GCA_030773395.1 Actinomycetota bacterium | reverse complement strand
GCCGGCGGCGGCGACGACGGGGGCGGGCGTCGCCGCGGCGCGGCCGAGCCGGAAGTGGGAGGCCACGTCGCCGGCGGTCAGGGCCGACGCGTAGAGCGCGGGCTCGTCGATCGTGCCGTTGAAGGGGGAGCCGCCCGCGCTGCGGCCGACGAGCACGGGCCCGGTCGTGTTCGCCATGGCCTGGTTGGAGACGGTCCCCGTCACGTCCACGCCGTCGAGGTACAGCCGGACGGAGGCGCCGCTCTTCGTGGCGACGACGTGGTGGAAGCTCGTCGTGTCAGTGATCGTCGCGGTGGAGACCGCGACGTCGCCACCGCTCGACTTGCGCAGGGTGATCCGGTTCGCGCTGTTGATCATGAGCAGCCAGGCCGAGCTGCGCGACAGGATCGCCTGGTTCGCGGTGCTCGAGACCGTGCTGCGGCGCACCCACGCTCTGCGGTGAAGACGTCGCCCACGTCGAACGCCGGGGAGTGAGGGACGCTGACGTGGCCCGTCCAGGGGTAGAGCCTCGCCGCGGTGTCCGTGCTCGAGACGATGGCGCCCGTCCGCCCCAGCGCGTAGCTGCCGGTGTAGGTCCCGGGACGCAGCCCCAGGCCGTCGCAGGCGACGGTGCCCGACTTCTCCCCGAGCGGCCGGTAGCCCACGAGGCCAGGGGTCTGGAGGACGGCGGGGCTCTTGCTGCCATGCCTCGCTCCTTCCCTGGACGGCGGCAGGGTACCGTTCTGCCGCCGCGCGGGCAGGAGCCCCTCGCTCGAACGAACGTCCATTCCTTGCCCGCAAACACGCGCTTTACTAAGATTCAGCAGCTTGCCCTGCGGCACGGATGCGCTCGCAGGTCCCCGCCCCTGCACGAGAAGGAGCTCCTGGGCCTTGGCTCTCACCTTGAACGCGCTCGCATCGATCGTCGGCGAGGCCCCGCAGATCGCTCGAGCCACCTTGTCGGCCGGTGAGGATCGGCGGGGAGCCCCGCCCTCCGGCCGGCGCCCGCTGCGCACCTTCGACGCCGTCGTCACCGACGTGCACAGCCGCTCCGCGCTCGCCGGGATGCGCGACCTCGGCCGCGCTGGGCTCGACGTGCTCGCGCTGGGACCGCAGCGCTCGGCGGCCGGCACCTGGTCGTCCTACGCGGCGGGCTGGGCGCTCGCCCCCGAGAGCGTGGAGGACCCGGCCGGGTTCGTGCGGCGGATCGTCGAGCTCGCCGACGAGAGCGGCCCCTTCATGCTCTACCCCTCGGGCGAACCGGCCATCGACGCGCTGGTGCAGTGGCCCGACGCGCTCCCGGCGAACGTCATGCTCCCCTACGCGGACCTGCGCGCGCTCGAGGTCCTGCGCGACAAGCGCGAGCTCCCCGGGCTCGCGGCCCGCGCGGGGCTGACCACCCCGGCCACGGTCATGGAGGCCACGGCCGCGGAGGTGGCCGCAGTGCCCCCGCCGGTCCCCTGCGCGGTCAAGCAGGTCCTCCCCGACGGCGCGCTGAAGAACCGCACGCAGATCGTGGAGACCGCGGCGCAGCTGAAGGAGCTGCTCGACTCCCTGCCGCCGGATGAGCCCCTGCTCATCCAGGAGCGTGCGCAGGGCGCGCTCACCGGCCTCGCCGTCGTCATCGACCGCGAGGGCCGACTCGTCGCGCGCTTCCAGCAGGTCTCGCGGAGCCTGTGGCCCGCGCAGGCCGGCGGGTCGACCCTCGCGGTCAGCGTCGAGCCCGACGAGGACCTCGCCGTCCGCTCCGCGCGCATGCTCGCCGACGCGGGGTTCTCGGGCCTGGCCCAGCTCCAGTTCCTCCCCACGCGCCGCGGGCTCGGGCTCATCGACATCAACCCGCGCTTCTACGGCTCCATGCCGCTCGCCACCGCGTCGGGCGTCAACCTCCCCGCCGCGTGGCACGCCGTGGCCACCGGCGAGCGACCCCCCGTCGCGGCTCCCTACCGCGTCGGGGTGGGCTACCGCTGGCTGGAGGGCGACATCACGGCCGCGTTCAACGGCCTGCCCGGGCGCCTGGTCACCCGCACGCCCCGACCCAAGTCGGGCGCGATCTGGGCGAGCGACGATCCCCTGCCGAGCATGATCCTCGCGGCGAACGCCGTGCGCGTCCGGCTGCGCCGGCGCCTGTCGGGCGAAGCCAGCCTCTGAGGAGGCCTCCCTCGAGCGCGGGGCGCACGCCGCCCCGCGCCCCGGATGCTCCATCCGAGGGCTATCGTCCTGCGTTCGCTCTGGGCGCAGGATCGCGCCCTGGGACTCGTACCCGAACAGTCGAGGCCACTTTGCTCGCGCGCGCACGTTCCCAGCACGGATGCCGTCGGAAGGCGCCCCTCTTCGTCCTCCTCGCCGCGATGGTGGCCCTCCTGGCTCCGGCCACGGCGGGCGCGGCGACCGTCGCCGTCGCGCCGTCGGCGCAAGCCCCCGATCGGCACGTCGCCGCGGGCTCGGGCTTCACCCCCCGGG
>JALYNB010000110.1 GCA_030773395.1 Actinomycetota bacterium | reverse complement strand
CACCCCGGCTTCCCGGGGTGCCGGCCCTCCGGCTGTTCAGGTCCAGAGGGTCAGGGGATGGCGATGGCGCTCCCGTGGTTGCCCTTCTGGACGATCGCCGTCGCGCCTTCCAGCCCGCAGAGGGTCGCCGCCGAGACGCCGTCCGGCGCCGCGCCCAGGGTGGTGGCCGCCGTGCCGCCGTTGTAGCTGACCGAGCTCGGGTGCAGCGAGTTGTCAGCGACCTTGCAGACGATCGTGATCACCTTGAACTCGCGGGGGTCCACAAAGTTCAGCGCGACGTGGAGATTGCTCGCGCTGATCGTGACCGGCTGATCGGCCGCCTTCACGTGCCCCGCCGGCGTCTTGGTCTCGACGGCCGTGTAGTCGCCGATCGGCACGCCGCTGATCGTGCACGTGCCGGCCGGGCTCGGAGCCGTACCCGTGGTGCACGTGTAGCTCGTGACCGCGGTGCCCTGGTAGAGCGTGAACACCGCCCCGTTGAGATTCGCCGCGGGGGTGGCGTCGTCCGTCTTGGTGATCGTCACGGAGCCGGTCTTCACCACGTTGACCTTCGTCAACTCGATGACCTCGTCCCCGGGGATCTTCGCCTGCGTGTCAGGAGCAGGGTCGTAGCCCGCCGGTGTCCCGGTCTCGACCAGCCAGTAGTCACCGCGGGGCACGTTGGCGATCGTGCAGTCACCGAGCGGCTGGGTGAGCGTGGCCGTCGAGGCGGTCGCGCTCGTGCACTTGAGCGCCGTCGCGGTGTCCTCAGCGCCCCGCGTGCCGCCGACCGGCGCCAGGTCGTTGTACAGCGTGAACTCCGCGCCGCCCAGCGCCTTGCCGTCCTGGTCCTTCTTGTGGATGAGGACCGAACCGCAGTTGCTGATGCTCACGCCCTGCGGGGGGATGAAGTCCTTGAGAGCAGAGGTGAACGTGTCGGACGAGCGACTCTTCAGGTACGCGGACCCGAAGGACTGGCACTCACTGCCGGTGAAGATCGTCGACAGGTCGATCGAGGCCTCGCCGAAGGTGCGTGCGCTCAGCGATCCGAGCCCACCTGAGTTGGTCGCGAGGATCGGCGACGTGTTGATCGTCCCGAGGGCCTGGGCGCCGGTGAGCGCGGTGGCCGGACCCCAGACCGAGCCGTTCCAGACCCGCTTGCTGATCGTGGCGTTGACGCCGCCGTTGGACAGGTCGTAAGTGATGAGGAGGTCACCGGCGGTGCGCACGGGCACGATCTGGGGTGACCCGGAGGGGTTGTTCTTCGTGGCCCCGGACTGGTTGAACTCGAAGTCCATGTTCGTGGTGCCCGACGGGTCCTGCACCCGGGTCCAGAACAGGTGGAGGTAGGACTTCGAGTTGACGGTCTCCTTGTAGACACCGAAGGTCTTCAGGTCGCTCTTGTTCGGCGGGATACCACCGCTGTCGAGCGTCGGGACGATCGTGTCCTCCTTCGTCCCGTTGGCGAACGCCGAGTCGGACGAACCCGACGGGTCGTCATTCTTGAGGACCACCCCGGTACGGAGATCCGGCCCCTGCAACCAGTCGATCGACGTGGACTTCTCACCGTTGACGACGAGGTTCGCGTCCGTGTCGATCTCGAAGTTGCTACCCGACAGGGAGGCAGCCTGAGCCGCACCGGTCATGGGCAGTACGACCACGCCGGCCACCGCGAACGCCAGCAGCGACCTCAGTCGCCCAGACTTGCCTGGCGGGCGCGTCCCGGGCCTGGGACCTTGCGCTACTGCGCTCTCCATCATTCCTCCCGTACTGCTCCCCGAGCCGACCTGCGCGCTCCACCTGTCGGCTCCCGGATGCGAACGAGACTGCTCGTTCGATCTGCCGGGGTGCCCGAGTGGCTGCGTGAGGCCTGTTGACGGGGACAGTCAACTCAGAGAGGACGACAACGACATGACGCGGCGTGACCATTCACCGTGGATCCTTCTCCACAGCCGGTGACTAGGGCGGACGCCGGCAGCACGGGACGGCTGCGATTGCCCGGATCTCGTGCGCCGCACTCGGAAGCTCGATCAAGAGGAGTGCCTGAACAGGGCCACAGCCTCTTCGCGGGAGCTGACCTCGAGCTTCCGGAGGAGGGCGGAGACGTGACTGCGCACCGTGGCGGGCGTGACGAAGAAGCGCTCCGCGATCTCCCTGGTCGACAACCCACGCTGCAGCAGCTCGAGGACCTCCCATTCCCGCTCGGAGAGGCGCACGCGACGCCCGCCGAGCAGCCGACGGCGTGACCCCGCCTCGTGGCGGCGGAACTCCTCGACCAGGCGCGCGACGAGCGTCCGCGGCAGGGCCACCTCCCCCGCCAGGACGCCGCGGAGCGCCTCGGGCAGTCGGACGGGGTCGATGTCCTTGATCAGGTAGCCGCGGGCACCGGCCAGCAAGGCCTCGAACAGGTCCGACTCGGTCCGGGAGACGGTGAGCATGACGACGGCTGTGTGCGGCAGCTCCTCGCTGATGAGCCGGGCGGCGGACAGTCCGTTCCCCGGCATGTGGATGTCGAGGAGAGCGATGTCGGGCCGCTGCGCCCTCGCCTGCCGGACGGCGTCCCGCGCGTTGTCGGCCTCGGCGCAGACCTCGAACCCGCCCGCGATCAGCGTCATCCGCACCCCGGCCCTCATGGCCGCGTGGTCGTCGGCGATGAGCACGCGCAGCGGCTCGGCCACGGGCGACGTCGCCGCGGTCACCTCGTGCACGGGAACAGCACCTCCACGCTCGTCCCCCGGCCCGGTCCCGACACGACGGCGAGCCTGGCACCGACCGCCTGGAGGCGGTCGCGGACGGCGTCGAGGCCGAAGCCGCGTGTCGACTCGACCGGCGCCTCCTCGTCCACCACCGTGAGCCGCACGTCCCGGTCGCCGCGCAGGGTTATCTCGACGCAGTCGCAGCCGCTGCGCCGGGCGGCGTGGACCACGGCCTCCCGGGCAGCCCGCAGCACCGCGTCCCGGGCGGAACGGGGCAGCGCGGGCACCGCGTGGACGTCGGTGAGCACCTGGACGCCGAGCCGGCCCTCCACGTCGTCCGCCATGCGCAGGAGAGCCCGGTCCAGGGGCTCATCGAGGTCCGCGCTGAGCGCAGAGATCGCGGCGCGCGACTCGTCGAGGGCCCGCTCGGCCGCGCCGGCGAGCAACCGGGGCTCGAGGGTCGGTCGCCCCGCCGCCCACAGGCGCATCTGCGTAGCCAGCAGGGTGACCTCCTGCGCGACCCCGTCGTGCAGGGTTCGCGCGAGCCGCCGCCGCTCCTCCTGGACGGCGACTCGGGCCTGGTCAGCCCAGTAGCGGCGGATCTCCGTGGCCGCGCCGAGCAGCAGGACGCCGTACGCGGCGAGCCGCAACACGTCCCCCGCGTAGACCCACTGCGGGAAGAGGGACGGGACGAAGGCGTAGTTGAGCAGGGCGAAGGCCAGGAGGGCCGACGCCGCGGTGAGGGCTGGGGAGAGGTGGTCGTGCCCGCGGCGGTGGAAGCCGACCGCGGCGCCGACGTGGAGGGCGCAGCCGAGCAGGCCGAGCGCGGCGACGACACCGGCGGCACCCGCGGTGCGGAGCACGGGGCCGCGCGGGTCGAGGTCGGGGACGGTGCTGGCCGGCAGCAGTGGGGCCGTGGCGACGATCCCGCCGACGAGCAGGACGGTGACTCCCAGGGTGCCGAGCACGACGATGGGGAGCGGAGCGCGCTGGGTGGACACCCGGTGGTCGGGCCACCAGGCGGCGATGACGAGGGCCAGCGCAACGGCGGCGCGCGCAGCGAGCGGACCCCAGGCGAGCAGGGCCGGTCCGCCGGCGCCGAGGAGTCCGAGTTGCGGGAGCACCTCGACGGCCGCCTGCAGGACGGCGGCCAGCGCGAGCGCGAGGACGAGGACGAGGTCACCGGTGCGACACGCCAGCAGGTAGCGCCCGTGGATCAGGTAGGCGAGGAGCAGCGCGACGAGGACGACGGTGGTGTCGAGCACCACCCGCAGGGTGGGGTGGGCGACCGCCGCGGGGACCTCCGGGAACACGGCCACTGCCAGCGTGACGAGGACGCCGATCAGCAGAGCGGGGAACAGCCCAGCGGTCGCTCGACTCACAGAACGACGGTAGGAGCGCCGGGCGGGCGAGGGCCTCCCCCGTTCGGTCAGGACTGGTGACCGAGCGTCGCAAGGTCACCCGCGGCGGGACAGCGACCACCAGCGACGGCGCTTCGCCGGAGCCACCTGGGCACGCACCGCGGCCAACTGCTGCTCGCGAGCGCGGTGCTTGGCCAGCACGTGGGCCTTCCACTCCTCGTTGGTGATCTCCCCGCGGACCCAGCGGTCGGCGACGGGATCGTGCACGGGCTCGCGAATCTCGACCATCAGGCCTCCTCGTCGCTGTCGAGGAGTACCCCGCGTGCGCTCGCCAGTCCCGCGCCGACGAGGTTCGCGAGCACGCTGACGAGCTCCAGCTCGGTGCTCGTCAAGGCGCCCGCGCCGGGCGCGTCGAGGGTCAGGAGGCCGTGGTGGTGCCCACCGGCGCGCACGGTGACGGCGACCAGGCAGTCGTACGCCCCGACCCGGGTGGGGTTCACCTGCGGGTGCGTGCCGACGTCGGCGACGAGCAGCGCTTCGCCGCGCCGGACGACGTCGAGCGCGAACTCCCCGTCAGGGGTGTCGTCGGCGAAGCGCGGTCGCGGGGCGCCGGAGCGGCCGGCCCAGGCTCTGCGGAGGAGCGCGGCGCCCTTGGGGTCGATCAGGTACAGAGAGCTCCGGCTGTCAGGTGGACCGACCGTGACGGCGGCGACCAGCGCCGCCTGCAGGAGCTGACCGAGCAGGGCGTGCTGGTCGGCCTCGGTCTCCGCCACGGTCAGCCGGCCCAGGTAGTCGGCGGTCGGGCCCAGCGAGCCCCCGAGCGCGAGCGCGAAGTCCTCCCGGGCCTCGTGGGCAGCCTCCTCGGCTTCCTGCTGTCGATCCTGGGCCTCGAGCCGCTGCATCGTGGCGATCCCCACGCCGAAGGCCGCGGCCAGGCCGGTGCACGCGAGCAGGACGAGGCGGGCTGTCCCCGAGCTGGCACCGGCCTGGATGCCGAGCACGGGGGCCGCCGCCGCGGCCACCAGCGCGGCGAGGGTGAGCCAACGGGACACGAGACGGAGCCTGGCACGGGCCACCGACAGGTCGCGGTCAGCGCCGCCGCGTCGCCGCACGGCGGCCCGCTCCGGGCGGGGCAGCAGCGCGACGACGAGGGCCACGGCCGCGACTCCGAAGGCCGCGTCCACCGGGTCGCTGGTGTTGACCGCTCGCCGAGGACGCGGGTGACCGTGGGCCCGAGCCCCGCCGCGTCGACGACGACCTCGACCACGATGTTGGCCGCCACGAGCAGCGCGCCGAGCGCCAGCGCGCGCCGCCGGAGCGGGACGTCGACGAAGGCCCGGTGCCCGGCGAACAGCGTCACCGCGAGCCCGGACAGCGCGAAGTTGCTGAGGTGCTCGGAGACCCCGTCGACCGGTGCGAGGCCGCTCAGCCGCCAGTACTGCGCGGCCGCCGCGGCCAGCAGCGCGGCGAGGGTGAGCCAACGGGACACGGGGCGGAGCCTGGCACGGGCCACCGACAGGACGCGGTCAGCGCCGCCGCCCCGCACGCGGACGCGTCAGCGGCCGGTGACCACCAGCCCGGGCAGCGCGCGCTACAGCAGCGCCTGGGTGTCGGCGGGGGCGACCAGGCGACGCTGGTCGTAGAGCGTGACCCGGCCGCCGAGGTGCGTGAGCCGGAGCCGCCGGCCGCCGAGCCGGGAGCGCCGGAGGCCGGC
>JALYNB010000109.1 GCA_030773395.1 Actinomycetota bacterium | reverse complement strand
GAGGTAGGTGGGCAGGTCACGGGCGTAGAGAACGCAGGAGCTGCCCGCGGCGGCGAGCGCCCGGTAGACCCTGCGGGTGCCGGGGCTGAGGTAGCGGACGTCCTGAAGGCTCGCGAGGACCACGCGGGGTGGAGCGACGAGGGCGTGGCGCTCCAGGCGCCGGACGATCGCGAGCAGCTGCTGCTTGGTGGCGCGGCGCACCGGCGCAGCCTGACGCACGACCTGGAACGGGGCCGGGCTCGCGGAAGCCATCTCGACGGGCACGCCCCAATCGTGCCCCGTCCCGGACCTGCCGGACCCCTTCCGCTGCGGTGGGACGCCCAGACCGGGACCGCAGAGCCCGACAGGGCCGCGCGGCAGTGGTTAACGATCCTGGTCTGGGCGCGGCGGCAGTGGGCAGGGTGGAGGCGCTGACCGTGAACCTGTCGCTCTGGAGTCCCCTTGCCCGCCGCTGTCCCTGTCCGGAGTGTGACTGCGACGCTGGCCGCGGCCGCGGCCATGCTCAGGGTGAGGACCACCTTCGCCGCGCGGCTCGACCGCGGGGACGTGCGGGTCCAGTGGGTTCGGGGCGGACTGCCCGACCTCGCCGGCAGGCCGATGCCTTCCGGCCTGGGCGCCGGACCGTGGCTCAAGGACGCAGCCACCCGCGCCGACCCCGACGCTGTCGGCCCGCTGATCCGCAGCAGCGCCGCGGGCAGCTGGCTGGCCGTTCCCGCCCGCGCCGGCGACGGGCGGGTTGTGGGCCTGCTCGGCGGCTTCGACCACGCGACGATCACCATCACCGAGCTGCAGCTCGCCGCCTTGCAGCAGCTGGCCGGGGTTCTCGGGACCTACCTGGTCGAACCGCGTCCGGTTGCGGTCGGGCGCAGCGTGGAGGGCTGGCGGGTGGTCGGTACCGCCGACCGGGTCGACAGCGCCGTGGTCCTCGCCGCAATGCTCGCCGCCGACCTGCACCCGCCCGCCGCCGCAGCGCCGGCGCCCGGCCGGGGCGGCAAGCTCGCGCAGCTGACGCTCGCCGCAGCGCGGCTGGAGCAGGCGCTCACCGTCCGCGTCGCGCTCGAACAGGCCGTTGGTGTGCTCGCGCAACGCCAGCGCACCACCCCGCCCGCCGCCTTCTCCCAGCTCCAGCGCACCGCCCGCGACCGCGGCCTGCCCCTGCACGACTTGGCCCGCACCGTCGTGATCTCCGCGCGCTTTCCACCCACCAGCCCAGCCGAACCGGCCGAACCAGTCCGGGCAGTCACATCGCGTAGCTGACGAACACCCTGGCGCTCGGCCAGGTCAGCGTCGCTCTGCAACGAGCACCAGGAGGGGCGGGCGCGTACGGACCCTGACGGGGATTTCTGAGGCGCTCCGGGTCTGGTGGAGGCTCTGAACCCTGGAGAGGTGGAGCCATGGCAGCACCACGCAAGTACCCCGACGACTTCTGGAGTTGACCCGGTGTCGTGGACACCGGGCGGTCGGTGGTCAGCAGGCGAGGGCCAGCTGATGAGCCTGACCCGCCTCGGTGGACACCCCGACGACAGGGGCTGACCGCCCGACGGCGTCCGTCAGCCCGCGCTGTGGTCGAGCAGCGCGTCCCGGGACACGCGGTCGGGGTGCTTTGCGGCGTACATCCTGAGGTCGGCGAAGTGCAGGAGGGTCGTGAAGTCGGCGCCGTCCGCGGGGAACACGCTGACGCCGATGCTCACCTCGACGCGGACCACGACGGGAGTCTGCTCGCCGTCGAGCGGGACCGGCTGGGCGACGGTCCGGGCGAGCTCTGCGGCGACGCGCTGGGCTTCGGTCTGCGCGGTGACGGGGTCGAGCCCGGGCAGCGCGACGAGGAACTCGTCGCCGCCGAGCCGCGCGAGCAGGTCGCCGCGGCGCAGCCGGCCCTTCAGCCGCTGTGCGACGTGTCGGAGCAGGTCGTCGCCGGCGGCGTGCCCGAACTGGTCGTTGACCGGCTTGAAGCCGTTGAGGTCCAGGACGAGCAGCGCGAGGGCGGTGTCGCCGCTGCGGGCGTCCCAGAGCGCGAGCTCGACGCGCTCCTGCATGCGCCGGCGGTTGGCCAGGCCGGTGAGAGGGTCGGTGAAGGCGAGCTGCTCGATGCGGGCGAGGTAGCTCTGGGCCCGGTCACGTTCCCGGGCGAGCGCCCGTTCGGCCTCGACCCGCGCGGTGACGTCGTTCTGCACGCCGATGTACTGCACGACCCGGCCGGTGTCGTCGATGACCGGCGCGAGGAAGATCTCGTTCCACCAGGGCTGCCGGTCCCGTCCGCGGTAGTTCAGCAGCGTCTCGCGCGACTCCTGGCCGGCAGCGACGCCCGCCCGGATCCGGCTGATCGCCGCGGTCTCCGTGTCGGGGCCCTGCAGGAAGCGGCAGTTGCGGCCGAGCACCTCCTCGGTGCGGTAGCCCGACAGCTGCTCGAAGGCGCCGTTGACGTAGACCAGCGGCTGGTCGGGGCGGGTGACGTCGGCGATGGTGACCCCGCTCGTCGTCGCGGCCAGCGCGCGGTGCAGCAGCGCCTCGCCGTGGACGCGGCCGCCGGCGGTCTCGGGCAGACCGCGCAGGGCGGTCGTGGCCGGTCGGCGCGGCGGCGGTGCGGCCCGGCCCGGGGTCGCCGGACGGGGCGCCACCCTGGACAGCAGCGCGTTCGTCGCGTGGACGACGGTGTCCCGCTCGTAGGTGAGCGCGTACTCGAACATCCGCTCGACGTCGGGGCCGGTGTCCCCCAGGTCGCGGGCGAGCAGCGCGGCGGTGAAGTGCGGGCTGACGACGGTCAGGTCCCACTCCCCCCGTACCGGGTCGGACGGTGACAGCGCGGCGCCGCGCACACCTGGCACCGGCTCGACGGGCAGGTCCTCGCCGAGCGCGCACACGAACCCGGTACGCGCGACGAGGTCGCGGTAGCGCTGCGCCGTGGCCGGGGTGAAGTGCCGAGCCTCCTGGAAGGTCGCGGCGACCACGCACGTCTCCCCCAGACGCATGGCCTCCCGCTCGAGCTGCTTGCTCAGCTCGATGAGCAGTGCCTTCGGGGAGCGGCGCAGGACCACCGTCTCGGGAAGGCAGGCGAACGGGGACTCGTCACCGGGTGGCCCGGCCGCCGCGCCGGGCAGCACCAGCTCGGCGGTCCGGTACCCGGTGGCGGGGCCGGCACTGGGACGGCCGAACATCCAGCCCTGACCGAGCCGAGCGCCTAGTGCCCGGGCGATCTTGAGGTGGTGCTCGGTCTCGATGCCCTCCGCGAGCACCACCGCGCCGCTGCGCTCGGCGTAGGCGTTGACAGCGTTCATGATCTCCGCGACGGCGGGGCCGGGGCGGTCCTGGACCAGCCGCAGGTCGAGCTTGACCACGTCGGGCCGCAGCAGCGGCATGAACGCCAATGACAGCGCGTCGGCTCCCACGTCGTCCAGCGCCACCGCCCAGCCCAGGTCGCGGACGCGCTGCACGGTCCGCAGCAGGTCCGCCGGACGGACTGACAGTGCCCGCTCGGTGATCTCCATGACGACGCGCAGGTCTCCGGGCGCGGCCTCCGCGATCGCCAGCAGGTCGTCCAGCGGGGCGGCGTCGAGGACTTCCGGCTCGACGTTGACGAACAGTGTCAGCGGCGCCAGCAGACCGTGCTGGACCGCCCCCCGGAACGCCGCGGCCCGGCATACCTCGTCCAGTTCGGCCAAGCAGCCGGCCTCCCGGGCCGCGGCGAACAGCAGGTCCGGCCGCTCCAGCGGGCCCTGCGGGCCGCGGGCGAGCGCCTCGTAGGCGACGAGGGCGCCGCTGTCCAGATCCACGATGGGCTGGAACACGCTGCGCACCGCCCCGGCGGCCACCACCTCACGCACCGACGTCATGGGCAACACGTCGGCAGACCGCGGCCCGGCCTGAACCGAGCCGGGAGCGGCCACGGACGTCACCGCGAGGTCGACCACGCGCTGCCGCTCGCGTCAGCGGCTCGAAACCGCCAGAAGCCGCCGGTTGTCCAGGACGACGGCACGTGCGGCGAGGACCGCGACCAGCGGCGCCGAGACCAGCCACATCGGCACCGTGAGGATCAGCCCGACCCCGGTGACGGACACGAGCAGCAGCACCATGTGGTAGACTAGGAGCGCAGCCCCCAGGTCGGTGCGCCCGGCGTAGAGGTGCCCGGCCCCGATCCACACGACCGACAGCAGCACGGCGATGCCGGCGCTCCGTGCCGAGCGGGGCAGGGGACGCTCCATTGGGCGCAGCAGCAGCCGCTGGTCGGCGCCACACGCGGCGCAGGTGCTCCCCGACCGGGGAAGCGGACGGCGGCAGGAGCGACAGGGGATCCTGTCCTGGTCGACCATCGGCCGTCCTCCCACCCGTCCGCCACCGGGCGGACGACGCTACTCCCGCCGGGCCCGGCGCGTCACCGCAGGTGCAGCCCCCCGTCGACCGCGCGGACCTGCCCGGTGGCGTAGGTCGCGCGGTGCAGCCCGAGCACGGCGTCCGCGACGTCGTCGGTGCCGCGGACTACCGGGGACCGACGCCGCCCGTCACGTGGAACCGGCCCGTGCCGGTGCCCGCGTCGTACGAGAACGCGACGTCGTTGACGAACTCGCTCGCCCGCACCCGCGCGACGAACTCCTCGCGGCTGACCGTCACGGTCGGCGTCAGCGTGTTCGCGGCGTGGTCGCGCACGGCGAAGGTGTACGTGCTCCGTGCGCTCAACGGGAAGCGCAGCATCAGCGAGCCGAAAGCGTCCTCGCGGCGCACCGGGTCGAAGCCGGTGCCCGCCAGCACGAGCGACGTGCCGCTCGGGTCGACCGTCACGCCGACCCCGTAGTCGTCCCAGCGCTCGACGTACTGCCCGCTCGGCGCCGCGTAGGCGCCGGTCCCGCTCACCGCGAACTCGCTGATGCCCGTGTCGGCGTCGCGGTAGACGACGCGCACGTGGTCGTGCCGACCGGCGGCGCGGGCGACGAACGCCTCCCGGCTGAGGCCGACCTCCAGGCCGTGGATGTAGGTGTCCCCTGCGGCCATGGGGACGCGCTGGCGGCTGCCGTCGGCCAGCGTGAGCACCAGGCTGCTGCCGCTCGGGTCGACCGTGACGACGGCGTCATCGGACGAGATCGTGGTGCCGGCGACGGCGTCGGGGACGACGGCGACGCTCCGCGTGACCGCCGTGCCGGCGCCGGCGGCGTTGAGGGCCTGCACCGAGAGCCGGTACGTCGACCCGGCGGCGAGCTTCGTGAACGTGAACGACCGCGCCGTGGCGGAGACCGTCGTCGACCACGCGCCGGTGCCGGCCGCGTCCACCCCGTCCCGCGACACCCGGTACGCCGTCACGGGCGACCCGCCGTCACTCGCCGGCGCCGCCCACCGCACTGTGGCGGCCCCGGAGGCGTCGTTCGTCGCCGTGACGCCCGTCGGGGCGGCCGGCGCGGACTGCGTCGCCGCCGCGCCGCTGGTGATCGTCAGCACGAGCTGAGGCCGGTTCGCCGCCGTGGCGTCCTCGCGGGAGGTGAAGCTCATCCCGTCGGTGGAGTCGGCGTGCAGCTGCAGGGACACGTCGCCGGCGCCGGTGACGCCCGCGACGGCGGTGCTGACCCGGCCGGTCGTCACGCTGCCGAAGCCGCCGATCGCCGTGCTGCCCCGGCGGGCGGGCTGGCCGCCGCTCCAGGTCAGCGCGCTCTCGGTCCACGCCGCGTCCGTGCGCCACACGGTCGGACCGTTCTTCGTCCCGTTCGTCACCTGCAGGCTCAGGCTCGCCCCGGTCACGGACTCCCCTGCCGCCAGGGCCGGGACCGTGAAGCGCAGGTACGGCGTCGCGCGGGTGGCGGCGCCCGTCGTCTCCTCGATGTCCGAGAGCAGCGAGCGCGCGGCGCCCGCGGGCGTCGTCGCCGCCTGCTGCCGTGCCGCCGTGTCGGCGACGGGCGTGAGCACCACCGTGCGGGTCGTGCTCGCCGTCGCCGACGGCGCGAGGCCCAGGTGGCCGACGGCGAGGAGCGAGACTGCGGGGAGGAGTGCGAGGCGGCGCATGGGGAGTCCTTCACCGGGGTGCGGAGGTGGTGACCGCTGCCGGCGAGCCCTTGCGGGGGCTCGGGCGGTGGGTCACCCTGTCGGACCTACAGTGCGACGAACCGGACGCAAGGTCATCACCCGGACGGGGTACGCCGACCGCGGGGACCGCGTGCTACGACCGCCTCGTCCGGGTGCGACGACCCCCCGCCCGCCCCGGTGAGGACCCGCACACCGGGTGAGACCGGCCCTCCGGCGAGACCGGGAAGGAACGGGTCGACCGGGAGCTCATCGAGCTGCTGAACGGCCTGCGGGTGGCCCTGCCGGGCGTGCAGGTGCTCTTCGCGTTCCTGCTGACGGTGCCGTTCGCGCCGGGCTTCGCCGACGTCGACGCGTTCCAGCGCCGCGCCTCCATGGTCTGCCTGCTCGGGCCGCCGTCCCCACGGGCTTCTATGCTGGCCGTCGCCATGGTTCCGGCGCTGTTGCTGGTCGTCGACGTCCTCACAACGCGCGGGGCCGCGTGGACGGCCGCGACGGCGGCCCTCGTGCTGCTGCTGTGGCTCTGGCTGCTGGAGCCCCTGCAGCGCCGGCGCCGGCAGGAGTCGGCCTGAGTGAGATGTCCGTTGCTGCTCCCGAATGACGGGGTACGTCGAATCGGTGGGCGGGGACGCGGAGCAGGCGGGTGTGGGCGAGGACGTGGTCGCGGGCCTGCCGGTGCCGGACTTCGCCAAGGTGTTTGACGAGGCGCCGACCCCGTTCCTGCTCCTGACCCCGGACTTCGTGATCGTGCACGCGAACCGCGCCCGGCTGGAGGCCACCGCGACCACGCTCGAGGGGACGGTCGGGCGGAACCTCTTCGACGTGTTCCCGCTCAACCCGGACGACCCCGCGGCGGACGGCATCCGCAACCTCGCCGCCTCGCTGGCGCGGGCCCGCGACACGCGCCGGCCGGTGACGATGGCGATCCAGAAGTACGACATCCCGATGCCGGACGGCGGCTTCGAGGAGCGCTACTGGAGCCCCCGCAACGTCCCGATCCTCGACGACGAGGGCCGGGTCGTGCTCTTGCTGCACCGGTCGGACGACATCACCGACTACATCCGCGACCGCGACACGGCCCGCCGGGAGGCCGCGAGCGGCGCGCAGTGGCGGGAGCGGGCCGAGCGGGTCGAGGCCGACCTGTTCGACCGCGCCCGTGAGCTCGAGTCGCTGAACGCCGAGCTCCGCCGGACGAGCGAGCGGGAGCGGCGGACCGCCCGCTGGCTCGCGGGCCTGGCCAGCACCGTGTCCGCGCTCGCCGCCGCCGAGACCCTGGACGAGGTGTTCGCCCGGCTGTCCACCCACGCGCGGCCGGCCGTCGGCGCCGGCGGCGTGGTGGTCGGGCTGCGCAGCGGTGAGGAACTGCACCTCGTACTGGCTGACGCCGCCGGCGGGCACCCGCTTCCCGGCGTCGAGGTGCTGCCCCTGGACTCCCCCCGGCCGATCGCGGTCGCGGCCCGGGGTGAGCGGGTGCTGGCCCACGACCGCCCCGAGCTCGACGCCTACGGCCCGGCGCCCGACTACCCGCTGGGCGACCTGCAGGCCTGGGCCGCGCTGCCGCTGCGCGTCGGGGGTGAGCTGCTGGGCGCCCTCACGCTGGGCTGGGGCGAGCCGCAGCCCCTCGACGACGACACCGTGGGGATCCTGGACGCACTGGCAGTGCAGTGCGCGCAGGCCGTGGACCGCGTCCGTCGCCTCCAGGCCGAGCGGGAGCGGGCCACCGCCACCCGCAGCCTGGCCGAGACGCTGCAACGGGCGCTGCTCACGGAGCCGCCCCAGCCGGACCACCTGCAGGTCGCCGTCCGCTACCGGCCGGCGGCGCGGGAGGCGGAGGTCGGGGGCGACTGGTACGACGCCTTCCTCACCCCGAGCGGGACGACGACCCTGGTCATCGGGGACGTCACCGGCCACGACCGCACTGCCGCCGCGGTCATGGGGCAGCTGCGCAACCTCCTGCGGGGGGTCGCGCACGCCCTCGACGCGCCCCCGGCGCAGGTGCTCACCGCGCTCGACCAGGCGATCCGCGACCTCGGCGTCACGAGCCTCGCCACTGTCGTGCTCGCGCGCGTCGAGCAGACGCCGGCTGAGGCGGCCGCAGGACTGCGCACCCTCCGCTGGTCGAACGCCGGCCACCTGCCACCGCTGCTCGTGGAGCCAGACGGGACCGCCTGCGTGCTGGAACGGCCGGCGGACCTGCTGCTGGGGCTGCTCCCCGATATCGACCGCGGGGACCACACGGTGACCCTGCAGCCCGGGGCCACCGTGCTGCTCTACACCGACGGGCTCGTGGAGCGGCGCGGCGAGGCCCTCGACGCCGGGCTTGCGCGCCTGGTCGAGGCCGCGGGCGAGCTGCGCCACCTCGCCCCCGACGACCTGTGCGACGCCCTGCTGGCGAGGCTCGCCCCCGAGCCCGGCGACGACATCGCCCTCGTCGCGCTGCGGGCCCACCCCGAGGACGCCCCGCGGCCGGACGGGGTCGGGGCCGACGACCGCAGCGCCGCGACCTCCCGGTGATGCTGTCCGGTGGACCGTGCGCGGCGGGGCCCGGTCAGGAGTGCCGCGACCGCAGCTCCTCGACCAGCCGGCGCGTGACCGGGACGTCGACC
This sequence comes from Actinomycetota bacterium, assembly GCA_030773395.1. GTDB lineage: Bacteria > Actinomycetota > Actinomycetes > JALYNB01 > JALYNB01 > JALYNB01. The sequence goes on along the minus strand of JALYNB010000109.1, from coordinate 1,553 downwards.
CCGTGCCGCTGCGCGGCCCGGACGACCGCTCCCCCGATCGCGTCGAGCTCCAGCGGACGGCCGGCGGCGGCGTCCCGCTGCATCGACGACTGCATGCCCGCCGGCAGGCCGTCAAAGGCCCGCAGCGCGTCGACCCCGTCGACGGCCGCTCCCTCGGCCCGGGCGACGGCAGCTCCCTCGGCGACGACGGCGGTGAGGTCGTCGCGCCGGCGCTCGCGCACGGCACCTGCCGGCGCGTCCTCGTGCGTGGTGAGCAGCGCGAGTGGGGCGAGGAACACGAGCTTGCCCCAGAGGGTGGCGGCCTCGTCCTCGGTCACCCGCACGTCGAGCCCGGCGTGCTCCAGGGCGCCCGCGAGGCGCCGCACGTCTTCGGCCCGCTCCCGTACGGCCGCGAGCTCGACGGTCGCGAACGGGCTGTCGTGCCGCACGACGCCCGGGGCGACCCGGGTCGACTCGACGCGGATCGTCGCGGCGACGACGCCGGCCTCGGGGTAGCGCTCCCGCAGCAGCGCCAGGTGGTCGACCCCGTTGAGCAGCGGTACGACGAGCGCGCGGCCGAGCGCCTGCGCCGGCAGCCGCTCGAGGGCCTCCTCGAGGTGGGTGGCCTTGACGGTGACGAGGCAGACGTCCACGGGCTCGTCGAGCCGCTCGGCCGCCCGCACCGGCACGTCGACGTCGCCGTAGCGCCCGCTCTGCACGCGCAGGCCCTGCTGCCGCAGCGTCGCGGCGGTGTCGGGGGCCGCGAGACAGACGACGTCGGCCCCGTCACGCGCGAGCAGCGCGGCGACGAGACCGCCCACGCCGCCGGGCCCGAGCACCGCCACCCGGAGTCGCTGCCCGCCGGTCGTCTGCCTGTCGTCCACCGCCCCAGCCTGGCAGAACTGCGACGTTGCATCACGCAGCAGGTGCGCGGGAGTAGGCCATGGACAGCGGGCTACTCCTGCGCCCCGCAGGCCTCGGCGCGATGCTCGCCAGGCCGATCGCCCGGCGGCTGACGGATCCACGGGGGCCGGCGGGCGTGGTCAGCCCGCCGGCACGAGGGCGTCCAGGGCGGCCAGCAGGTCGTCCTGGAGCCGCTCGTCGCCGAGCCCCCGGGGCACGGGCTTCTCGGCCGCCCCCTTCCAGTACCGGCCGGACGGCAGGCCGGGCTCGTTGCACGCCCGTCGCAGGGCCGCCGCCGAGTCCTCCACGCTCTCGCGGCCGCCCGGGGTCGCGAGCTTCGTCGGCACCCAGCCGGGATCCACGGCGGCGGTGACCAGGTCCGGGCGGCGCCGCGCCCAGGCGAGCGCGAGGCAGACGTCGACGGCCTTGCTGTCGGCGTACGCCTGGCGCGGGTCGTCGTCCCGGTCCAGCGAGTCGCGACCCAGCGCGTCGGGGCGCACGCGCCCTGATCCCGCCATCCCCGAGCCGAGGAACACCAGCCGCCCGCGCAGGTGCTCGCCGAGGAGCGCGGTGAGCGCGTGCGGCGCCAGCGCGTTGACGGCGAAGGTCATCTCCTGCCCGTCGACGCTGCGCCGGGGCGTGCTCCCCCGCACCCAGACCCCCGCGTTGTG
>JALYNB010000108.1 GCA_030773395.1 Actinomycetota bacterium | reverse complement strand
GCCCGCACCTCGGCCAGCACCGCCTCGGCCGGGGGCCCCGCCGGCACCGTCACCGCTGCACGCCAGCGGTCGAGCCGCGCCTCGGCCGCCTGCAGGTGCGCGGGGGTCCACTCCCAGTCGGCGCGGTAGTGCTGGGAGAGCAGGGCGAGCCGCAGCGCCGCGGGCTCGACGCCGTCGCGCCGTAGCGCGGAGACGAACACGAGGTTCCCCCGCGACTTCGACATCTTCTCGCCGTCGAGCCCGACCATCCCGGCATGCACGTGGGCGCGGGCGAACGGCCGCGCCCCGGTGGCCGCCTCGGCGACGGCGCTGCCGTGCTCGTGGTGGGGGTAGGCGAGGTCGGTGCCGCCGCCGTTGACGTCGATCGTGTCACCGAGGTGGGTGAGGGCGATGGCTGCGCACTCCACGTGCCACCCAGGTCGGCCCCGGCCGAACGGGCTGTCCCAGCCCGGCTCGCCCGGACGCTGCAGGCGCCACAGCACGCTGTCGGAGGGGTGCCGCTTGTGCGGCCGGTCCGGGTCGCCACCCCGCTCCGCGTCCAGTCGCCGCATCGCGTCGGGGTCGAGCCCGGAGACGCTGCCGAAGCCGGGCACGTCTTCCGCCGACAGGTAGACGTCGCCCTCGAGGTCGTAGGTGACGCCCGCGGCGCGGAGCCGCTCGACGAGCCCCACGATGGTCGGGATCGCCTCGACCGCCCCGACGTACGCGCGGGGCGGGAGGACGCGCAGCGCCGCCATGTCCTCGCGAAACAGCGCCGTCTCCCGCTCGGCGAGCGCGGTCCAGTCGACCCCGTCGCGCTCCGCGCGCTCCAGCAGCGGGTCGTCGACGTCGGTGACGTTCGACACGTACGCCACGTCGCGACCTGCGTCGCCCCACACCCGCTGCAGCGTGTCAAAAGCCACGTACGTCGCGGCATGGCCCAGGTGGGTCGCGTCGTACGGCGTGATGCCGCAGACGTAGAGCGTCGCCGTGGCGCCCGGGGTGGTGGTCGCGAGCGCCCTCGTCGACGTGTCGTGCACCCGGAGCGGGAGGCCCCGGCCCGGCAGGCGGGGGACGGCGGGGGCGGGCCAGGACTCCATGTGACGAGCCTAGTGATCGGGTTCCGGGCCTTCCCGTCACCCGGCTGGCCCGGGGGTGCGCATCTCGCCTACCGTCACTGCGCGTCGTCCCCCCGGCCCTGGTCCTCGGCTGCTCCCATCTGGCAGCGGCGCCTGTTCCTGCTGGCCCCGCTCGTCGCGCTCCCGGCCGGGATCGTGCTCGACCGGATCTGGCCGGGTGCCTACTGGTTCGCCGTCCGCGAGGACAGCGTCGTCGAGTGGACGACGTTCCTCGTGTACCTGTGCGCCGCACCCCTGGGCCTGTCCGTGGCGCGCGCCCCTGCGGGCGCGCGGCCTGCTCCTACCCGCGGCCCTCCACCTGCTCCTCGCCGTCGGGTTCCTGCTAGTGGCGGGCGAGGAGATCAGCTGGGGCCAGCGCCAGCTCGGGTTCGCCGGCCCCGAGGCCCTGGTGCAACGCAACGTGCAGGACGAGGCGAACCTGCACAACCTCCTGGGGCGGTACGCGCTGCACGCGGCTTATATCAGCGTGGGTCTCTACGGGATTGGGCTCGGCCGCGTGCTCGTGCGGCGGCTCCCCCTTCTGCGCGACCACCCGGGGCTCTACGCGCCGCCGGCAGTGCTGTGGCCGTACTTCGTGGGCGTCGTCCTCTACTACGGCTACTACGACTACCTGAACCCACTGGTGGTCGCGCTGGCGGGGCCGGCTTTCGACCTCGCGGAGACGTCCCGGCTGCAGGAAGTGCCCGAGCTGTTCCTGGCCGCGGGCTTCGTGTTCTTCCTCGTGACCCTCCGCGACGGGCTGACCGGCCCCATCCGCGGGACCGAGCCCTACCCGGCCGCCGGCCGCACCCCCGCGGAGCCGGTGACCCGCTCGCGCTGATCCCCGTCGAGACGCAAGGGCCTCCGCCTAGAAGGGCGGCCAGGGGATCGCCGGCCAGTCCGGGGACGGCTCCGGGTGGAGGCAGGTCTCGAGCAGCCGGTCGACCCGGGCCACGGTGGCCCGCACCTCGTCGGCGGTGAGCAGGCGCGCCAGCGCTCCCGCGAGGTCGCCCTCGAGGCGTGCGCGCAGCTCCGACAGGACGGCGACGGCCTCGTCCGGAAGGGGCCTGCCGCGCCAGCCCCACAGCACCGTCCGGAGCTTGTCGTCGACGTGGAACGTCACGCCGTGGTCCACGCCGAGGACCCGCCCGTCGGGCCGGGGCAGCAGGTGGCCGCCCTTGCGGTCGGAGTTGTTGACGACCGCGTCGAGCACGACCATCCGCTGCAGGTCAGGGTGGTCGGACCGGATCAGGGCGGGAAGGTCGACTTCGTCGTCCACGTCGACCCAGAGCTGCACCATGCCCGGGCCCAGCGGCCCGTCGCGGACGACGGTGGGCGGGACGAGCCCCCACCCGGTGGCCTCGGAGACGAGATAGGTGGCGAGCTCGCGCTCGGCGAGGGTGCCGTCGGGGAAGTCCCACAGCGGCCGCTCGCCCCGCACGGGCTTGTAGACGCAGTGGGCGTCGCCGCCGCTCCCGCGGACCGCGCAGAAGAGCGTGGCGTTGGAGGCGTCGACCAGCCGTCCCTCGATCTCGAGCGTCCCCAAGCGCAGCAGCGCCAGCGCCCCGGCCACGTCGAGGGCCCGCTCGGAGCTCAGCGCCGGTGGCCGTTCTGCCGGGGGCACACGTGCCCCTCGGGGTCGAGCGGTAGGGAGCACAGTGGGCACGGCGGGCGCCCGGCGGCGACCACCCGCTCCGCCCGCTTGACGAACGCTCGTGCGGAGGCCGCGGTGAGGCGGACGCGCAGGACGTCCGGGCCCTCGTCGGCGTCGGAGAGGGCCTCCACCGTCTCCGTCGCGTCGTCGGTGAGCGCCTGGGCCTCGACGACGACCCGCTCGGAGTCGGTCTCCCAGGCGAGCGCCATCGTGCCGACGCGGAACTCCTCCTCCACGGGGAGGTCGAGCGGCGCCACGTCCTCCGTCCCGGGGAGGGCGACCGGCGGCACAGGGTCGGCGCTCACCCCCCGGCGCCGCACCTCGTCGAGGAGCTCGGTGAGCCGCTCGGCGAGCACGGCGACCTGCTGCTTCTCCAGCGCCACCGACACGACCCGGCCCCCCGCGGAGGCCTGGAGGAAGAAGACCCGCTCCCCCGGCTGGCCGACCGTGCCGGCGACGAAACGCTCGGGCGGGTCGAAGTCGAACACCTGGCGCGGCACGCTGGGGACTCCCGTCTCGCTGGGGTGGGCCGGGTGGCCCGGCGGTCTGGCGACCCTATGCGGCGCCGGCTCCTCCGCCCACGGGAGCGTCGGAGGCCGCCTTGCGCCGCCGCCCCCGCCGCTTCGGCGGGACGAGATCGGCGACCCCGCCCCCGGTGTCGTTGAGCCGGAGCACGAACGGTCGCAGGGGGGTGTAGCGGACGACGGTGACCGAGCACGGGTCGACGGTGATCCGCTGGAAGAGGTCGAGGTGCAGGCCGAGGGCGTCGGCCACCACGGCCTTGATCACGTCACCGTGCGAGCAGGCAACCCAGACCGCGTCGGGGCCCGCCTCGGCTCCCAGTCGGGCGTCCCAGTCGCGCAGCGCCGCCACCGCGCGGGCCTGCGTCTCCCGCAGTGGCTCCCCCTCGGGACCGGGGAAGGTGACCGCCGAGGGGTGGGCCTGCACGACGGGCCACAGCGGGTCCTTGGCGAGCTCCTTGAGCGGCCTGCCCGTCCAGTCGCCGTATCGGCACTCCCCCAGCCGCTCCTCCACCTGCACGTCGAGCGGTGCCTTCCGCGCCGCCGCGATCGCCCCGGCCGTGTCCAGGCACCTGTCCAGGGGGCTGGACACGACGGCGGCGAGCGGCAGCGGCCCGAGCCGCTCGGCGACGGCGGCGGCCTGCGCCTGCCCGCGCTCGTCGAGGTGGAGGCCGGGCGTCCAACCGGCCAGCACGGGGCCGGTCATCGCGGTCAGCCCGTGGCGCACGAGCACGACGGTCGTCACGCGGGGAGACGCTACTGCCCGGACCCGGTCAGCCGACGACCCCGGCTGCGAGCAGGGTCAGCATGAGCGTGCCGAGGACGACCCGGTAGACGACGAACACCGTGAGCGTGTGGTTGACGACGAACTTCAGCAGGCCGGCGATCGAGGCGTAGCCCACGACGAACGCCAGCAGGGTCGCGAGCGCGGTGGGCACGAGGCCGGGCCCCGAGCCCTCGACGACGTCGGGGAGCGTGAACAGGCCGGAGGCCAGCACGGCGGGGATCGCCAGGAGGAACGAGAACCGGGTGGCGGCCTCGCGGCTGAGGCCGAGGAAGAGCCCGGCGGTGAGCGTGCCGCCGGAGCGGGACACGCCCGGGAACAGTGCCGCCGCCTGCGCGAGCCCGAGCAGGACGGCGTCGCGGGCGCTCAGGTCCTGGATGTCGCGGGTCTGCGCCGCACGCCGGTCCGCGACCAGCAGGAGCAGCCCGACGGCGATGAGCGCGACGGCCATGAGCGCGAGGTGGTCGCGGACCTCGTCTGTGATGACGTCCCGGAACGCGAACCCGAGCAAGCCGATGGGCAGCGTGCCGATGCCGACGTACCAGGCCAGCCGCCACTCGAGCTCCTGGCGGGCGTCGCGGGACCGCAGCCCGCGGAGGAAAGCGCGGATGAGGCCCGCGATGTCCCGGCGGAAGTAGATGAGCACGGCCGTCTCCGTGCCGATCTGCGTCACGGCGGTGAACGCCGCCCCGGGGTCCTCCCAGCCGAGCAGCGCGGGCACGAAGCGCAGGTGTGCGCTGCTGGAGATCGGCAGGAACTCCGTGAGGCCCTGCACGAAGCCGAGGACGAGGGCTTGGATCAGGTCCACCGGGCGGTTCTCTCCGGTCGTACGGCGAGGAGCGCGCCCGCGAGCACGCAGCGGTAGGCCGCGACCGGCCACGAGCCCGCCCCGCGCTCGGCGGCGCGGGTCACGGCGACGAGCGCGTCCGCGCCGCTGACC
>JALYNB010000107.1 GCA_030773395.1 Actinomycetota bacterium | reverse complement strand
GGCGAAGGCGGCCGTCCCGCGGGCGAGGTCGTGGCCGACCGTCGCGGCCTCGACCTCCGTGCTCGTGCGCCGCTCGCCGTGGCCCGTCTCGTAGCTGCGCTGCAGCAGCTTGCCGTGCACGACCACGGCGTCACCCCGGTGGACCGACCTGCTCACGTTCTCCGCCAGCGCCCGCCAGCAGGTCACGGACAGGAAGGTGGTCTCGCGGTCGCGCCACTCCCCGCTGGTCGCGTCGAAGTGGCGCGGGGTCGACGCCACTCGCAGGTTCAGCACCGGCAGGCCCCCGCCGGTGGTCTTCAGGGAGGGCTCGCTGACCACGTTGCCGATCACGGTGACGTAGGTGTCGTGCATCGTCCACACTCCTGTCCGCCCGGGGCGCCCTGCCCCGGCTGCGGGGAGCCTGCGCCGCGAGCGACCCCGGCACCGGCCGTGCCCGGAGGCTGTGGACGAGTGCCTCAGGGCGCCCGTGCCGCTGTGGACGACGGGGACCGGCCCCTCCGACGCGTCCCTACGATGCGCGCGTGCCCCCGATCAGGTCGACGCCGCACCGCCGCCACCGGGCTGCCGCCGCCCTCGCCGCGCTCCTGCCCGACCTGCGGGCGCGCGCCGTCGCCGGCCTCGGGCCCGTGGAGGGCGAGGCGTTCGCCGCCCGCCTCGAGCTCGTCCACGTCGACCTGTTCGAGGCCCTCGACGTCGTCTACGGCGGCCGCGTCGACGCCGAGGGCCTCCTCGGAGAGCTCGCCGACCGCTGCCTCGCCGCCGCGGTCGACCTGCGCCTCCTCGACCGCCGACGGGAGGTCGACCCCGCGTGGTTCCAGCGGGCCCGGGTCTGCGACTACGTCGCCTACGCCGACCGGTTCGCCGGCGACCTGCGCGGTGTCGCCGGGCGGCTCGACTACCTGGCCGAGCTCGGGGTCACCTACCTGCACCTCATGCCTCTGCTGCGCCCCGTTCCAGGCCGAACGACGGCGGCTACGCGGTCGCCGACTACCACCAGGTCGACCCCCGCCTCGGCACCATGGACGACCTCGAGGCGCTCGCCTCTGCCCTGCGCGAGCGGGGCATGAGCCTCTGCGTCGACCTGGTGCTCAACCACACGGCGGCCGAGCACGAGTGGGCGGTGCGCGCCCGCGCCGGGGAGCAGGAGTTCCGCGACCGCTACCTGGTCTTCCCGACCCGGGAGCTGCCCGACGCCTACGAGCGGGCGCTGCTCGAGGTCTTCCCCGACTTCGCGCCCGGCAGCTTCACCCACGTCGCGGAGATGGGCGGCTGGATGTGGACGACGTTCAACTCCTGGCAGTGGGACCTCGACTGGTCGAACCCCGCCGTGTTCACGGAGATGCTCGACGTGGTGCTCGCACTGGCAGCCCGCGGCGTCGACGTGTTCCGGCTGGACGCGGCGCCGTTCCTGTGGAAACGGATGGGCACGAGCTGCCAGAACGAGCCCGAGGCCCACCTCATCCTCCAGGCGCTGCGCGCGCTGGTGCGCACGGCGGCCCCCGGCGTGATCCTCAAGGCCGAGGCGATCGTGCCCCCCGAGGAGCTGGTCAAGCGCTTCCCGGGCTTCCTCGCCCGCGGGGCCCTGTTCCAGGAGAACCCGGCGACGGGCGACGCCCGCATCTCCGGGTCGGCCGCGTCGCTCTGCGGGCTCGAAGCCGCACTGGAGGACGGGAACGACGGCGCCGTCGACGCGGCCCTGCGCCGGCTGGTGCTGCTGCACTCCGTCGTGTTCTCGTACGGCGGCATCCCTCTGGTGTGGATGGGTGACGAGCTCGCCCTGCGCAACGACCGCGACTGGGCCGACGACCCGGCCTCGGACGGCGACAACCGCTGGATGCACCGCCCGTGCATGGACTGGGCCGCCGCGGCCCGGCGGGACGACCCCGACACCCTCGAGGGGCGGGTCCACGGGGCGCTGCGGGGCCTGGCGGCGGCACGGCGCGCCCACCTGGCGCTGCGGGCCGGCGGGGAGACGACCCCGCTGCCCGTCGACGACCCCCGCGTGTTCGCCTACCGCCGGCGCCACCAGCGCAGCGAGCCGCTCCTGGCCCTGGTGAACTTCGGCGACACGGAGGCCTCCGTGGGCGGAGGGGTGCTGGCCGCCGCGCGGCTGTTCGACCCCGTCGTGGCCCACACCTCGGACCCGTCAGCTCCCCCGCCGCTGCGTGACGGCCGCGTCGTCGTACCGGCGCTGGGGTTCGTCTGGTTCGTCGAGCGGTGACGCGACCGGCGGCAGGGCTCCGGGCGGCCCGGTGACCGGAGTGCCGAGCGACCGGTGGGGCACCGACCGCCTTCGGCGCGGGCTTCTGCGCGCCCTGCGCGTGCGCCACCCCGCGCAGGCGGTCGTCGTCGCCTTCGCGGTGGCGGTGCTGGTGGCCGCGGGACTGCTCGCCCTCCCGGTGGCCACGGAGTCCGGTCAGGGCGCGGCGCTGCTGACCGCCCTGTTCACGGCCGTGTCCGCCGTCTGCGTGACCGGTCTCGTGGTCGTCGACACGCCGACGTACTGGTCGGGGTTCGGCGAGGCCGTCATCATCGTCGGCATCCAGGTGGGCGGCTTCGGGATCATCACGCTGGCCTCGCTGCTGGCGCTCGCGGTGTCGCGGCGCCTCGGCCTGCGCGGGCGGCTGGCCGCGCAGACCGAGAGCAGCACCGTGGACCTCGGCGACCTGCGGACCGTGCTCCGGGGCGTATTCGCCTACACCGTGGCGTTCGAGGCCGCGGCGGCCGTCGTGCTGACCCTGCACTTCTTGCTCGCCTACGACTACACACCCGTTCGGGCCGTCTACCACGGCGTGTTCCACTCCGTGTCGGCGTTCAACAATGCGGGCTTCGCCCTCTACAGCGACAACGTCGTCGGCTTCGCCACAGACCGTCTGGTCACGGGCGTGCTGGCGCTGCTGACGATCGCTGGCGGCCTCGGCTTCCCGGTGCTGTTCGACCTGGCCCGCCGCGACCGCAGCCCGGGCCGCTGGTCGCTGCACACGAAGCTCACCCTCGCGGTGACGCTGCCGCTGTTCGCCCTCGGCTCGGTCGCGATCCTGGTGTTCGAGTGGGCCAACCCCGCGACGCTCGGGCCCCTGGCCGTCGTCGACAAGCTCACGCCTGCGGCGTTCCACGGGGTCGTGCCACGCACCTCGGGCTTCAACTCGCTCGACGTCGGGCAGATGAGCGAACCGTCGCTGCTGGTCACGGACGTGCTGATGTTCATCGGCGGCGGCAGCGCCGGGACTGCCGGCGGCATCAAGGTCACCACGTTCGCGCTGCTGGCGTACGTGATCCTGGCGGAGGTCCGCGGCGAGCACGACGTCCGCCTCTTCGACCGCCGCGTGGCCCCCGGCGCGCAGCGCCAGGCGCTCGCCGTCGCGCTGCTGGGGCTGGGGGCCGTCGTCACCGCGACGCTCGCGCTGCTCGCCGTCGCGCCGCTCGCGCTGTCCGACGCGCTGTTCGAGGCGGTCAGCGCGTTCGGCACCGTGGGGATGTCGACCGGCATCACCGCGGCGCTGCCCCCCGCGGGGCAGCTCGTGCTCATCGTGCTGATGTTCCTGGGCCGCGTCGGCCCGATCACCCTGGGCAGCGCCCTCGCCCTGCGCCAGCGCGAGCTGCGCTACCGACTCCCCGAGGAGAGACCCGTCATTGGCTAGGACAGCGTGAGCCTCCGCCGTCCCACCGAAGCCGTCCTGGTCGCCGGCCTCGGGCGTTTCGGCAGCTCGGTGGCGACCTCGCTCGCCGACCTGGGCACCGACGTGCTGGCCGTCGATTCCTCCCCCCGGCGCGTCCAGGAGTTCGCCCACCTCGTCGCGCACGCCGCCGAGCTCGACGCCACGGACCCGGAGGCCCTGCGCCAGGTCGGGGTCGCCGACCTGGCGCGGGCCGTCGTCGGCATGGGTGACGACATGGAGGCGAGCATCCTCACCGTCGCGGCCCTGGCCGACCTCGGGGTCCGCGAGATCTGGGCGAAGGCCGTGACCACGGCCCACGCCAGGATCCTGGAACGGGTCGGCGCGCACCACGTCGTACGGCCGGAGTACGACATGGGCGAGCGCGTGGCCAACATCATCCGGGGCCGGCTGCTCGACTACGTCGAGATCGACGAGGACTTCGTGCTGGTCGAGACCGCTCCGCCTCCCGAGGCCGTGGGCCGGAGCCTCGGCGAGGTGGGGCTGCGCCGCCGGTACGACGTGACAGTCGTGGGTGTGAAGCCCCGCGGCGGCTCCTTCAGTTACGCGACCCAGGAGACGGTCGTGCAGGCGGGGGACGTGCTGCTCGTGGCGGGCCACCCGACCGCGGTACGGCGGCTGACGGACGCAGGCTGAGGGACGACTGGCAGGCGGCGGCTGGCGGGCGGCACTGGCGAGCCGACGTACCTCGTCCGGGTGAACTGGGCCGCACCGGCGTCACTCGACGGTTACACCGTGCGACGCTCCCCTCGCGCCGGATGGCTGTCCGGCAGCACCGAGACGCCGCAGGGGGATCCCTGGGCCGACGCCTCGTCGCGGCACTGGCCGTTCCGCCGCTCCTCGCCCTGGCCGGCTGCGCCGACGGGGGTACGACGCCGGCGGCCCGCGAGACCACCGTCGTCGCGGCGGCCCTCGCTCCCGCGACCGCCCCCCTGTCGCTCGCCGCGGTGTCGACCGCGGCCGCGGGCAGCGCCCGGACGACGGTGATGCTGCGTACCGGGACGCCCGGGAACGCCCTGGAGGTGACCGGGGAGGGCGTCGTCGACTTCACCGCCCGCTCGGCGCGGCACGTGTTCCGGCTCCCGGAGGAGCTGGGCGGCTCCACCGTGGAGCAACTGGCGGTCGGCGGCGCCGTCTGGGTGCGGATGCCCACGGCGGACGGCCGGTACGTGGAGCTCGTCGGTGCCCGGCTCGTCGCCGACCTGCTCGGCCTGCTGCCCGCCGCCGACCCGGCGGGGCAGGTCGCGGCGATCTGCGGAGCGGAGGCGGTGCGGCTGGTGGGCCGCGGGGACGTCGGCGGGGTGCCCACGACCCGCTACGAGGCCCGGCTGCCGCTGGGGGCGCTCGCCGAGAGCGGTCCGGCGGGCCTGCGCGGGCAGCTGGCGGAGGCGCTCGGCGAGGCGGGCGCCGACACCCTGACGATCAGCGTCGACGTCGACGGGCAGGGTCGGCTCCGGAGACTCGCCCCTGCCCTCAACGGCGCCGAGGACGACGCCGGGAGGGGTCTCTGGGCCACGGTGGAGCTCCACGACTTCGGCGTGGGGGTCGACCTGCGGCCCCCGGCACCGGACCAGGTCGACCCCGACTTCCTGGGCCACCTGCTCGACGAGGCGGGGACGCTGCTCGGGGACGGGACGGAGGGCCCCGGGGAGGAGACGCCGGCGGGTGAGGACGACGCTGTCCTGCCCACGGTGCACGAGGTCCGCGAGGAGCTCGGGTTCCTCGTGGACGAGCTGCTGGCCGAGTAGGAGGACGAGCGGGCCCGGGGCGGAGCCGGGAGCCGAGCAGTGCCAGGGGTCGAGCGCATCACGGGCTCGGGCGGCTCGGCGGTTACGCTGACTTCCTCGTCACCGACCAGCGCCCGTAGCTCAGTGGACAGAGCAGGTGCCTTCTAAGCCACTGTTCTAGGGCCGCTGACCTGCTCCTTTGCTGGGCTTCCCACACCGGGTCCCACAGCGGGTTGGAGAGCGAGCACCACCCTCCCCCAGCTCGGTGCGCGAGCGCCGTACCAGCAGGCACCAGGCGTGCTCCCGGCACACGAGCCGTCGAGACGTACACGTACGGCCTGGGCGACTGCAACGTTGTCCCACCCGCTGTCCCGCGCGCGCGGCTCACCTACCTCATGCACCACGTGGACCGCCCACTCGCGCCGCTCCCGCTGCCCGCGGCACTGGCATCCACCCGACCTAGTCGTCCGTTCGGGGGAACTGCCCGGCTCGCTCGCCGTGCCGTGCCGGGACCACGTCGTTCTGCCGAGAGCGCTGCCGTGACTACGACGGTTGCATCACCAGACACCCGTGCACGACCCTGGGGCCTGCCAGAATCGCGCTTCGACCGGATGTGGACGGTCGAGGACGTCGCCGAGGTACTCCAGGTTTCCCCCGGAAGGGCACGGCAGTTGCTGGCCGAGCCGGGCGCGCCCCCGCGGCTGCAGATGCGCAGCCAGCGATGCGACCGCTGGAGCGGCTGGCTGATTATGGCCTGGGTCTCAGGGATTGACTGGCGGTCGATCGCCGACTCCTGGTCATCGACCCCTCCCGCACCCTACCGAATCGACCTCGGCAACGAGTCCCACTGCGACTCGCCCATCGTCGAACCGCCAGCGCGGCGACGCCCGGCCGGTAAGCGTGCAGTCGGGAGAGCCGCATGAGTCGCCGAGAAGCGGTCGCCGCTTACGAGGTTCCAGGAATGCCCGGACGAGTCGTCCGCGTCTCAAGTCCTGGAGTCCGTCCGGACGGACGACTCAAGGGCTCGTACCGGATCACCTTCTACGACCACGACGGGCGGCGCGGGGAAATTACGGCCGTAGGCTTGGAGGCGGCCAAGCAGCGCGCACTGAACAAGGTCGCCGAACTAGGCGTAGTGGCATCTGTGGGACCGAAGGCAGCCCACCCCGTGCGCTCATTGGTCGACTGCTATCTGACGGAGTTCGCGGATGAGCGCGAGTGGTCCCTCAGTTACAGGCGGGAGCGGTCCTGGACCGCCGGTTGGCTTCCGAACTGGTTTGAGAGCATCCTCGTCTACAACTGGAACGCTGACGTGAGCCGGAGGATTCTGAAGGAGGTGCGCGAGAAGGGCTACCCCCGGGGTTCACAGGAGTACCGGCGCGTCGGCGCGTTCCTCTCCGGCCTTCGCTCCTGCGCGTGGGAGTACGGCTTCCTGCCACGGTCAGAAGACCCGATGTCCGGCATCAAGTACAACCCGACGACCCGCAGGCAGCGGCGGTCCACGGAGGAGCGCCACGAGGCCCTGCCAACGGTTCGGCGGGTAAGCCACGAAGAAGTTCCAACGCACGAGGCGTGGTACGCCATGGCGGAAGCAGCGGCGCGGCGGAGTGGCCGCTGGTACGAAGCGATACGGGTCGCGCTGTTCAGCGGCGCAGGGATGCGCTGGGGAGAGGTGGCCGACCTGCGAGTGGGCGACCTGAATCTCGACGGCTGCACGCCCACGGTTCACATCACGCGGCAGACGGTCGAGGTCGACAAGGAGTTCTCCGTCACCGGCGAAACATTGTTGGTTGACCAGCCGCCCAAGGGCGGGATCACCCGACACGCGTTCGTCGACCCCGCCCTGCTTCCTCTCCTACGCCAGCGCAGGGACGAATTGCAGCGCGAAGCCGGGCCGAACGCCGACATCAGCGATGGGCGACTCCTTCCCACTGCGACCGGACGGCCATGGCGAGAGAGTAACTACCTCACCAAGGTCTGGCGGCCTTGCGCCCAGGAACTGGGCTGGCAGAGACTGGAGAACATGGGCGATCGCCCGACCGGCAGCCGCAAGAGTGGACTGTTGTGGACGCCGCACAGTGGCCGTCACTTGTACGCGACCTGGCTGATCCGGGACTGCCAGGTCGGAGTGGCCCTCGTGTCCGAATACATGGGTCACGGCGACTCAAAGGTTACTGAGAAGATGTACGTGCACCGGGGCGGGGCGGCCGTGGACCTGACCATGGAGAAGGTCCTAACAGCGCCGGGCAGGGCAACAGCACCGCCGTGGCGAGACTTGGTCCGATGAACGGGCGGTAACTGGGGGGAAGAGGGCTGGCTCGTGGTCC
>JALYNB010000106.1 GCA_030773395.1 Actinomycetota bacterium | reverse complement strand
GGCCTCGGCAGCAGCGCGGGCGCGGGGGCCGCGGGCACCGCGTGCGCCGGTGCTGCGGCCGGGGCGCTCGCGGACGGGGACGGGGACCGGGTCGCTGTGGGAAGAGGCATCGGGTGCAGCCTCGGCAGCGGCCAGGATCTCCTTGAGGCGCGACGACAGCGTCGCGTCGCCCTCCCCCGCCCCCCGCTCGGCAGGGTCGTCGGCGGTCTCGACGGGCGCGGTCGCCGCGGCGAGCAGCTGCTCGAAGTCCGAGTCCGGGGCGTTCGTGGCGGCGGGCCCCGCGGGCGTGGGGGGCGTGGCGTCGGCCTGCTCTGCGCGCGGACCGTGCCCCTTGCGGGTGAGGAGGCCGAGCTGGGCCTGCAGGGCGGCCGGGAAACCCGACCGGGCCTTCGGCTCGCTGCCGGCGTCGGTGGGCTGGGGCTCCTCGCCGAGCTCCGCCTCGGTCAGCAGGGACACGGCCTGGTCGGTCACCCCGAGTGCGTAGTCGGCGTCACCGATCCGCACGAGGGCGACGGACGCGCCCTTGCCGAGCCTGGCGCTGCCCAGCACCTCGAGCGGGGTCTCCGAGCGGCGGAGCTTCTTCAGCCCGTCCGTGCGCCGCACGAGCCACAGGGTCACACCCAGCAGCAGGAAGACTGCGACCGCGCGGCCGAGCAGCGACAGGGGGTCCATCACCGGTCCACGATGCTCGTGATGCGGACACCGAACTCGCCGTCGATCACCACGACCTCGCCCCGGGCGACGAGCGTGCCGTTGACCAGCACGTCGACCGGCGACTCGGCCGAGCGGTCGAGCTCCACGACGCTGCCGGCGTCGAGGGTGAGCAGCTCGCGCAGCGGCAGCCGCACGCGGCCGAGCTGCACGGCGAGCTGCACCTCGACATCGGCGAGCAGCCGCAGGTCCCGCGGGCCGGTGGGCAGCGGGGCGCCTAGGCCGAGCTCGGGGGTCTCGGGGAGGGTGACCGTCTGCACGGGGGCCTCACCCTGACCGGCGTCGGTCTGGGCGGCGTCGGCGAACTCGGTCTCGGGCAGGCCGATCTCGTCAGGCATGGACACGGTCAGTTCTCTCCCAGCATGTCGGTCACGAGGACGGCGCGGCGACGACCGCGGCGGCCGAGGGTGGCGTGCAGGACGGGGCGGTCGTCGAGGAGCCCGACGACGGGGCGGGACACCACGTGCTCGAGGCGGACGACGTCGCCGGGGGCGAGCTCGTCGACCTCCGCGGCGGTCAGCGTGGTGGCCTCGAGGCGCAGTGAGATCTCCACGGGCACCTCCGCGAGCGCGGCGGCTGTGGCAGCCGGGAGCGGCGCCAGGCTCAGGGGGTCGATCGCCGACAGCAGCGCGCGGGCGGGCAGCGCCAGCGTCATCGCTGCCTGGAGGCCGATGCCCTCCACGGTCGCCTCCAGGTGGAGGGCGACGAGGTCGCCGATGCTCGCGGGGAGCCCCAAGGACTCGGGCTCGCCGAGGGACAGACCGGTCATGCCGTTGGCGGCGAAGGCCTGCACGAGCGGCTGCAGCGCCGGCGCGAGGTGACGGAAGACGAGCCGCTGCTCGAGCGTCGTCGCGGGCCGCGTCGTCTTGGCGGCCTCGGCGCCGCTGCCACCCATCAGGGTGTCGGCGAGCGCCACGGTGAGCACGGACGGCACGACGAGGATCGTCTTGCCGGGGAGGCCGCACTCGACGTACGTCCACGTCTGGCCGAGCTGCGCCAGGTGGCCGGAGGAGACCCGCTCGGCGCCGGTGCACGTGACGACGACGCTCCGCCCGCAGGCCACCGAGAGGGCGACACCGATGCGCGGGGAGACGTCCTGCACCTGCGAGACGAGCCGGGGAGCGGTCGCGGGCAGCGGGAGCGGGGCCTCGAAGTCGAAGGGCTCCGACGCGGTGGGGGGTGTGGGTTCGGTGCTGGGCACGAGTACTGCTTCGGGAGGAGTACGCCGACGGCGCACCCCCCAGCGGTATCAGACGGCCTCGTCATTTGTGACTAGTCCGTCCGCCGGGGGATGCGCCGTCGGTGGTGCGTGGGGTCGAGGCTCAGGCGACGGCGACCACCGTCATGGTGCCGCTGCCGTACCCCGGCACGTCGACCTTGAGGTCGAGCCGGCTGGGGCTGGTCGCCAGGGCCTGCAGCAGCTCGGCCGGGAGGTCGGCCGGCGGCGTGTGCACCTTGGTGAGACGCACGTGCGGCCGGTCGGGGGCGTTGAAGAAGTTCGCCCCCACGTTGAAGACCTCGTGCAGGTTCTCAGCGAAGTCCGCGGGCACGGACTTGCCCTTGACGGCCTCGAGCACCCGGCCCTTGGGCACGAGCGCCAGCGCGGCGCCGAGAGCGTTGGCGACGAGCAGGTCGCATGAGGCGAGCGCGCGCAGCACGCCCTCGTCGTCGTCGTAGCGCGCGATGGCGCCCGTGGTCGGCGGGTCCACAAGCGGCATGACGGAGTACTTCACGGCCACGTCCTTGCCCACCATCATCGACAGCAGGTCGCGGACGTTGGCCTCGGTGGGGAGCTGGAACACGGGGGTCTCTCCAGGGGGCGGGGCGGTCGGCAGGGTTGGTGCGCTGGTCAGACGAGGACGCCGGCGAGGGACTGCTTGAACGTGTCCGCGGTGAAGGGCTTGGCGATGAGGAACAGCGCGCCGTTCTCGTCCGCGAGGTTGCGCATGGCGGGCGTGCTCTCCGACGTGACGAAGCCGAACTTGACGTCGTTGCCCTGGGCCCGCAGCGTGCGCAGGAGGTCGATGCCGTTCATCTCCGGCATGTTCCAGTCGCACAGGATGAGGTCGGGCTGCGCGGCGCCGACGGCCGACAGGGCCTCTGCGCCGTTCGTGGCCTCGGCGAAGTCGTGGTCGGCGAAGCCGGCTTGACGCATGGTGCGGGTGACGATCATCCGCATGGCCTTGCTGTCGTCGACGATGAGGATGCGCATGGGGGGCTCCTTTGTGCTGGTGCAGGCGGGTTGTTCGAGCTGCTGGAGGGCGGCGGGGGGTCAGGCCTGCCAGACGGTGACGCGCACGACGGCGTCCGGGCCGATGAGGTGCACGCGCTGGAGCACGGAGGCGCCGGGGACGAAGACCTGGTAGGCGACGCCCTCGCTGACGGTGGGGACCGACAGGGCGCTGGGGGCCGGGAACAGCGACTTGATGTTCCCGCCCACCATGTTGGTGAGCTCGCCCCACGCGTCCGCGACCTCCTCGGGCGCGAGCGAGCCGGCGTCGGCGGCGAACATCACCTCCGCGGCGGCCTGCGCGTGCTCGATGGAGCACTCGACCGCGACGGAGCCGTTCCAGGCCCCGCTGATGCCGACGACCCCCGACATGCTGGGGCCCGCGGTGGGCAGGTCCGCGTCGTCGACGTACAGGGGTTCGAGGTCGAGTCCGAGGAACGACGACCAGACCTCCCGCGTGATGTCGACGACCTCCTCGGCCGTGACCGTGGCGGTCTCGGTGGCGGTGCCGGTCATGTCGCTCATCAGGGCTTCCTCCCGCTGCTGCGGAGCCGGTGTGCGGCTGCCTTGTCGAACTGGACCCGCTCGAAGGCGGTGTCCATGTTGAGGGTGGTCTCGGCCGCGCCGAGGACCAGGAACCCCGTCGGGCGCAGGGTCCGCGCGATGCCGCCGAGGATCTTCTGCCGGGTCACCGTGTCGAAGTAGATGAGCACGTTGCGACAGAGCACGACGTCGAAGTGCTGCATCGGTGGGAGCGGTGCGGCCAGGTTCAGCGTCTTGAACTGCACCATCCGACGCAGGTGCTCGGAGACCTGCCACTGCGTGCCCGCACGTGCGAAGTGCCGGACGAGCATGCTGGCCGGCAGGCCCCGGTTGACCTCGAGCTGCGTGTAGCGGCCGGCCGACGCCTTCGCCACGACGTCGGCGTTGATGTCCGTGCCGACGATCGACGCAGACCAGCCCGGGTGCGCGGGCAGCCAGTCGGCGAGCAGCATCGCGATGCTGTAGGCCTCCTGCCCGGTGGACGACGCAGCCGACCAGATGCGCAGCGTCCGGTCACCGGCCGCGCGGCCGGCCACCACCTGGGGCAGCAGGTCGTTGACGAGCATCTGGAAGGGCGCGGAGTCGCGGAACCACGACGTCTCGTTCGTGGTCATGGCGTCGACGACCTTCGTCGACAGGGGCCCGTGCGGCGCCGCACGCAGCTGGGTGACGAGCTCGGCGATGGAGCCGAGCCCGCTCTCGCGCGCGACCGGCAGGAGTCTCGACGCGACGAGGTACTCCTTGCCGGGCTCCAGGACGATCGCGGAGCGCGTGCGCACGAACGTGCTCACGAAGCTGAAGTCCGCGGGGCTGACCGTCGTCATGCGGGACCTCCGGCGACGAGCTGCGGTGTCGGCTGGGTGGCGGCGCGTCCGAGGGACCGCAGGACCGCGGGCGCCACCTGGTTCAGGGGGAGGACGGCGGTGGCGAGGCCTGCCGTCGCGATCGCGCCGGGCATCCCCCACACGACCGACGTCTGCTCGTCCTGCACGACCACCTCGCAGCCGAGCTCACGCAGCTGCTCCGCACCCCGGCGTCCGTCGGAGCCCATGCCGGTCAGCACGACGGCGAGCGCCGCGCCGCCGTACACGTCGGCCACGGAGCGGAACAGCGGGTCGACCGCCGGCCGGCAGAAGTTCTCCTGCGGACCCTGGTCCAGGGTGACCACGGTCCGGGGGCCGGTGCGCCGCACGCGCATGTGGTGGTCGCCGGGGGCGATGAGCACGGTGCCCGGGACGAGGGCGTCACCGTCCCGGGCCTCACGCACGGTCAGACCGCAGCTCGCGTTGAGCCGCTGCGCGAACATGGCCGTGAACACGGGCGGCATGTGCTGCACCGCCACGATCGGCACGGGCAGGTCGCGGGGCAGTGCCTGGAGCACCTGCGCGAGGGCCTCGGGGCCGCCGGTGGAGCAGCCGATGGCCAGCACCTGGGGCGCGACGTCGTTGGTCGCCGTCGCCGGTCGCACCGCGGTCTGGCCGGTGCCGGACGACGGCAGTGCGGCGGGCCGCAGGCGCGCGGGCCGAGCGGACAGGAGGTCGGGTCGCAGCGACTTGATCTTCGGGATGAGCTCGGCCCGGACGCTCTCCATGCCGGCGGCCACACTGCCGACGTTCGCCGGCTTGGTCACGTAGTCGTTGGCCCCGAGGGCGAGCGCCTCGAGGGTCGCCTTCGCCGCCCGCTCCGTCAACGTGCTGAACATGACGACCGGGGTCGTCCGGTCGGTCTTGCGCAGCTCACGCAGAGTGCCGAGGCCGTCGAGCTCCGGCATCTCGATGTCGAGCGTGATCAGGTCGGGCGCGACGGACGGGAGCTTGGCCAGGGCCAGCCTCCCGTTGGCCGCGGTCCCGGCCACCCGGATGTCGGGGTCCTCCTCGAGCACCGTCGACACGAGCCGGCGGATGACCACCGAGTCATCGACGACCAGCACGTTGATGGGCACGTCAGCTGCCCACCAGGCCAAGCATGCTGAGCTTCTCCTCGATGACGTCGTCCCCGAAGGGCTTGATGACGTACTCGTGGGCGCCCGCCGCCAGCGCGCGCACGATCTGGCCGTGCTCGCTCTCGGTCGTGACCATCATGATGGTCATCGCGCGGTACTCGCGCTGCTTGCGGACGGCCTGGATGAACTCCAGCCCGTTCATCACGGGCATGTTCCAGTCGACGAGCGCGACGTCCGGCAGGGTCTCGGCCGCGGCGAGCGCGTCCATGCCCTGCTGGCCGTCGGCGGCCTCCACGACGGTGAAGCCGAGACGGGTGAGGGCGCGGCGCAGGATCATGCGCATGGCCCGGGAGTCGTCGACGACGAGGGCGTGCATGGTGCTCTCCTCGGTGGAGGGTGCGGGGGGGCGGAGCCGCGTCGGTCAGACGGCGGCGTTGATGTCGATGGCGCGACGGACGTGGAGCGCGAGCAGCAGGCAGCCGTCGAGCTTGTAGGCGCCGCGGATCAGCTCACGCCCCGGTCCCGTCAGCGTCTCGGGGGGCATCTCGAAGTCGTCCGACGACGCGTGCACGACCTCGCCGATCTTGTCGACGAGGAGGCTCACCGCTCCGTCGTCCGTGCGCACGACCACGTTCATCGGCAGAACGCCGGGCTTGCGCGGTGGCAGCCCGAGGCGGTGCCGCAGGTCGACGGCCGTGATGACCTGACCCCGCAGGTTGATGAGCCCGCCGATGGACTGCGGCGCCAGGGGGACCCGCGTCATCTCCTGGTAACGGATGACCTCCTGGACGGTCGCCACCTCGACACCGAAGTCGTAGCGGTCGACCGAGAAGGTCGAGAGCTGCTGCGTGCTCATGCCGGGACTCCAGACTCTTCGAGCTCACGCGCGGAGTAGAAGTAGGGATCGGCGCCGAGGATCGCCTGACGGACGTCGAGCATCTCGGTGATCTTGTTCTGCACGACGGCCGAGCCGAGCAGGCCGTGGTCGTCGAGGTCGCTCTTCGCGGCCAGCACCTCTTCGGCGATGTCGAGGATGCGGTCGACGACGAGGCCGACGCTGCGCCCGCGCTCGGAGTAGACGACGACCTGCAGGCTCTCCTGCGGGTCGCCGAAGCCCCCGCTGCCGAGGTAGGACGACAGGTTGACGAGCGGCAGGATCTGGCCGCGGTACTGCACGACCTGCCGGCTGCCCACACGCTCGATCTGCGTGAGCGGGAACTCCTCGAGCCGCGTGACCGTCGCGAGCGGCACGGCCATGCGGCGGCCGTCCTCAAGGCCCACGACGAGCAGCGACTCCGTCGAGGACGCCATGCCGTCCAGCTCCGATAGCCGCTCGGCCATCGCCCGGTCGCGCGCCGCGTTGACGACGTGCGCCTGCTGGGCGACGGCGAGCGCGTCGAGGATGAGCGCCACGCGGCCGTCGCCGAGGATCGTCGCTCCGGCGTAGACGCCCATGCCCTTGAGCTGCTGGCTCAGCGGCTTGACCACGATCTCCTCCGTGTCGAGCACCTCGTCGACGACGAGGCCGAACTGCCGGTCCTCCGCCTGCAGGACGACGATGAACGTCGCGCGCTGCTCGTCGGAGCGCTCCGCGGCCAGGCCGAGCTCGTTGTCGAGGTGCACGAGCGGCAGGAGGGAGCCGCGCAGGCGCAGCACGGGGGCGCCGGAGATCTGCTCGATGCCCTTGGACGCGTCCTCACCCTCGAGGCGCACGAGCTCGACCAGGCTCACCTGCGGGATCGCGTAGCGGTCGCCGGCGCACTTGACCGTCAGTGCCGGAATGATGGCCAGCGTCAGCGGGATCTTGATCCGGAACGTGCTGCCCTCGCCGTGCGTGCTCTGCACGTCGACGGTTCCACCGATCTTCTCGATGTTCGTCTTCACCACGTCCATGCCGACACCGCGGCCGGACACGTTCGTCACCTTCGCCGCCGTCGAAAAGCCCGGCAGGAAGATCATCGACGTCATCTCGCGCTCGCTCATGCGGGCGAGCTCGTCGGCCGACACCAGGCCGCGCTCCAGCGCCTTGGCCGCGATCTTCTTGGGGTTGATGCCGCCGCCGTCGTCGGTGATCTCGACGATGACCTGGCCACCCTCGTGGTAAGCGCGGAGCAGCAGCGTGCCCTCCGGCGTCTTGCCGGCCCGCACGCGCTCCTCGGGCGACTCGATGCCGTGGTCGACGGCGTTGCGCACGAGATGGGTCAGGGGGTCCTTGACGGCCTCGAGGATCGTCTTGTCCAGCTCGGTGTCACGACCCTGCATCTCCAGCTTGACGGACTTGCCGAGCGAGACACCGAGGTCGCGGACGACGCGGGTCAGCTTGCTCCACACGTGGTCGATCGGCTGCATGCGCGTCTTCATGACGCCCTCCTGCAGCTCGCTCGCGATGAGGTTCAGGCGCTGCGAGGCGCGCGTCAGGTTCTGGTCACCCATGCCGCCCGCGTGCTGCACGATCTGGTTGCGGGTCAGCACGAGCTCGCCGACCAGGCGCATGAGCGAGTCGAGCAGGTCGACGTCGACGCGGATCGTGCTGTCGGCGACGGAGCGCTTGACGGCCGCCTGCGACTCGAGTGCGTCGCCGACGTCCTCCTTGCTGGCCTTGCCGTGCTCGACGAGGATCTGCCCCAGGGGCCGCCCGTCGGAGGCGACCTGCTGCTCCATGAGGGCCACGGAGACGTCCTCGGGCTGGACGACACCCTTCTCCACGAGCAGCTCGCCCAGGGGCGCGGCGGGCTCGGCAGCGGCCGGCTCCGGCACGACGACCGGCTCCACCGCTGCGGGCTGCTCCGAGGCCGGGACGATGCTCGCCGGCGCACCCGGGACCGCCGGCGCCGGCTGCGCGGCGGCGGGGACGGCCGCCTCGGGGGCGGGGACCGGCTCGGTCACGGGGACATTCTGCGACGGAATGGTAACGGGCTGTGCAGCGGGGGCGGTTGCGACGACGGGAGCGCCGGCCGTTACCGCGGGGGCGGCAGCCGCGAGGGAGCCGCTCTGCAGCGCGGTGAGGCGGGCGATCAGGTCCGCGTGGTCGGGGCTGCCCTCCTCACCCGAGGCCTCGATCGCTTCGAGGATCGACCGCACGGCGTCCACCAGCTCGAGCAGGACGCCGGCGATCTCCTGCGTGAGGACGATCTCCCCGTCGCGGAGCTTGCTGAGCAGGTTCTCCCCGACATGGGTCACCGACTCCAGGGCGCCGAAGCCCAGGAAGCCGCTCGTGCCCTTGATCGTGTGGATCGTGCGGAAGATGCTCCCGAGCAGCGCTCGGGAGCCCGGCTCCTGCTCGAGCGCCACGAGGTCACGGTCGAGCTGGTCGAGGTTCTCGTGGCTCTCCACGAGGAACTCGCCCAGGATCTCGTCCATCTCGTCCACGCAGGACTCCTCTTCTCGTTCCTCGGGCGACAGGCCGGGCGGCCCGGCCTGTGGCGACCGGTGGATCAGGCCCCGCTCCCACGGACGCAGGACGGGCCGCACAGGGCGGTGACCCCGTGCTCATGTGCTCTCGACGGGGCGGAGCCGGTCCCGTACGACCCGGACGGGTGGTTCTCGCCTAGTCCTTCCGGGTGGTCGCCCGTCCACCGGGCCCCGGCGACGCGAGCAGGGCCAGGACGCGGCTGCGTCC
>JALYNB010000105.1 GCA_030773395.1 Actinomycetota bacterium | reverse complement strand
ACCTCCGCCGCGGCGAGCACCCGAAACCCGTCCAACCCGAGTAGTACTGCCGTCGGACTACTGTCTGCACTCACCTGGGGCCTCGATCTTCCGTGTACTTGGTCGTCACGGATCGTGAGGCCCCAGGTTGCTCTCAGGCCCAGGACAAAGAGCGTGTCCCCGAGCACCTACCCATGATCATGGCGAAGAGCCCCGTATGCGGCCGTACGACATGCAGCATCGTGCGCACCGACGTGGACTGGGGAAGCAGCGACAGGCCGCGACCCCGGGACGGTTCCGCTACACGTTGAAGCGGAACTCCACCACGTCGCCCTCGCGCATCACGTAGTCCTTGCCCTCCATGCGCGCCTTGCCCCGCGACCTGGCCTCCGCGACGGACCCGGCCTCTATGAGGTCGTCGAAGTCGACGACCTCAGCCTTGATGAAGCCGCGCTGGAAGTCTGTGTGGATGACACCGGCCGCCACCGGCGCGGTCGAGCCCGTGCGGATCGTCCAGGCCCGCACCTCCTTGGGACCGGCCGTCAGGAACGTCTGGAGCCCGAGCGTGCGGTAGCCGACGTGTGCGAGCTGGTCGAGCCCGGACTGCTCCTGCCCGTACGACGCCAGCAGCTCCAGCGCCTCGTCGTCCGGCAGTTCGGCGAGCTCGGCCTCGACCTTCGCGCAGAGGAGGACCGCCTCGGCCGGCGCTACCAGGGCACGCAGGCGCTCCTGCAGCGCCGGGTCCCCGAGCTCGTCCTCGTCGATGTTGAACACGTAGACGAACGGCTTGGCGGTGAGCAGGTGCAGCTCGCGCAGCAGGTCGAGGTCGAGCCCGGCGACGGAGGACAGCGGCCGCCCCGAGTCGAGCGCCTCGCGCGCCGTCCGCGCCGCCTCGAGCACCGGCACGTTCGCCTTGTCGCGCCGCGCGTCCGCCTCGAGGCTCTTCATGCGCTTGTCGATCGTCTGCAGGTCGGCGAGCACTAGCTCGGTGTTGATGGTCTCGATGTCGTCCTTCGGGCTGATGCGCCCGTCGACGTGCACGACATCGGGGTCGGCGAACTCGCGCACGACCTGCACGATGGCGTCGCTCTCGCGGATGTTGGCGAGGAACTGGTTGCCGAGGCCCTGCCCCTCGCTCGCGCCGCGCACGATGCCCGCGATGTCGACGAACGTCACTGTCGCCGGCACGACCTTCTCCGAGTGGTACAGCTCGGCGAGCGGGGCGAGCCGCGGGTCGGGCACCGGGACGACGCCGACGTTGGGCTCGATCGTCGCGAAGGGGTAGTTCGCCGCGAGCACGGAGTTCTTGGTCAGCGCGTTGAACAGCGTGGACTTGCCGACGTTGGGCAGCCCGACGATGCCGAGGGACAGGCTCATGGGTACGACGCTACGCGCCCGCCCCGCCGGGGTTCGTGATCGTGTCGTCGGGCGGAGGCTCGACCACCGCGGTCTCCGCGGCGGTGGGCGCCGAGCGGGGTGGCGCGGGCCGCCCCGATCGGTCGTTCAGGGCGTCCGCGGCGGCTGCGGCGGGGCTGCCGGGCTCCGCGAGGCCGGGCAGCAGCGGCTCGACCTCCTCACGGAAGTCGCCCTCGGACTCCAGCTGGCAGAGGACGCCCACGGTGCCCAGCGTGACGCGGTGGATGAGCGCGTACTCGGGCGGCAGGTTGAGGTGGCGGGCGAGCGCAAGCGCCTCCGAGCGGGGGTCGGCCAGGCGCATGGCCTCGTTGCGCAGCCAGGCCCGCGTGAACTGGAAATGGCGCTCGTCGAGCGGCGCGAGCAGCGGGAGCACGTACCGCAGGACGGAGTCCGCCTCGACCTCGACCTGTGGCAGGACGAACCGCTCGGCACGCAGCCCCTCGAGCACGGCGTCCGCGTCGCCGAGGAGGGCGAGCCGCGCGAGGTGGCCGATGGGCCGCGGGATCCCGTCGGGCAGCCGGTTGACCGCCCCGAAGTCCAGCACCCCGAGCCGGCCGTCGGGGAGCAGCCGGAAGTTCCCCGGGTGGGGGTCGGCGTGCAGCAGCCCGGCGCGGCCGGGCCCGGAGAACAGGAACCGGACGAGCAACACCCCGGCGCGGTCCCGGTCCTCCTTGCTCCCCTCCCGGATCGTCGCGGACAGCGGTGTCCCCTCGATCCACTCGGTCACGAGCGCGCGCTCCCCGCCGCCGACGACGTGGGGAATGCGGATGTCGGGGTCCCCGTCGAAGGCGTCGGCGTACGCCTGCTGGGCCTCGGCCTCCAGCCGGTAGTCGAGCTCCTCGCTGATCCGGGCCTTCAGCTCGGCGATCAGCGGCTTGACGTCGAGGCCCGGCGCGAGGTGGGCGAACAGTCGCGCCAGCACGGCCAGCTGGTTGAGGTCCGCCTGCAGGGCCGGCCCGGCCCCCGGGTACTGCACCTTGACCGCGACGGTGCGCCCGTCGTGCCAGGTGGCCCGGTGGACCTGCCCGATGCTCGCCGCGGCCGTGGGCCGGTCGTCGAACTCCCGGAACGCGCTGCGCCAGTCGGGGCCCAGCTGCTCGGCCAGCACACCGTGGACCGCCGCGACGGGCAGCGGCGGGGCGGCCTCCTGCAGCTTCGTGAGCGCGGCCCGGTAGGGCCCCGCGATTTCGTCGGGAAGCGCGGCCTCGAAGACCGACAGCGCCTGCCCCACCTTCATCGCGCCGCCCTTGAGCTCCCCGAGCACGGTGAAGATCTGTTCGGCCGTCCGGCGCTGCAGCTCGGTCGCCACCAGCTCGGCGGGCTTGCCGCCGAGCCGCTTGCCCAGACCGACGGCGTTGCGCCCCGCGAACCCGAGGGGGAGGGTCGCGAGCTTGGCGGACCGGGTGATCGCCCACCGGGGGATGTCGCTCACGCTCGCCATCCTCCCCCTTCCCGGCTCGGAGTGCGGGACCTGCGTCACGCCACGCAGCCGCAGCCGGGGTGCAGCGACCAGGAGCGGCGCCGCCAGCGGTGGTCGGGTGGGGTCAGCTCGAGGGTCCCCGCCTGCGCCCCCGACGGCTCGCCGTCCACGTGGGCGAGCACCTGCAGGGCCGCGCACCCGGCCACCGCCAGCGCGAGCGCCGTGTCGCAGGGCACGGCTCCGACGCCGGGCGAGGCCAGCTGCGCGGCGAGGAGCGGCCAGTCGGCGTCGCGGTCACGACGGTGGAGGTCGAGGCAGTCCAGGCAGGGGGTGCTCCCCGGCAGCACCAGCGGCCCGACGACGCCGGTGACCTCCCGCACCCGGGCCGCCAGGTGGGGTGTCTGCGCCGTCCTCAGCGCCGCGCGCAGGCCCGGGTCGTGGACGTGGTCGCCCACGAGCAGCACGAGTGTGGCAGGGGCGGCGCCGACACCCGCCGTGGCCGTCGTGCTGGGCGCCGTACGGCGGACGAGGTCGACCGTGGCGACGTCACGCCGGCGCCCGGCGTCGTCCGGCCACAGGCCGCCGGGGGCGGCGTCGCAGGGGCGGGCCTGGGCGTCGTCCACGACGTCCACGTGGCCGATGC
>JALYNB010000104.1 GCA_030773395.1 Actinomycetota bacterium | reverse complement strand
GGGGTGGGCCGCCTGGGGATCGAACCCAGAACCCGCGGATTAAAAGTCCGCTGCTCTGCCAGTTGAGCTAACGGCCCGTGAGGCTCGGCGAGTGGCAGGGTGCACGGCAGCTGTCCTGCGGCTCGACGAGCTCGGAAGGGCCAGTATGCCCGTCGGCACGATGTAACGTCCCGCCTCACCCGGCGTGTGACCGGGCGTGAGCACGTCGACCCGCAGGGGCACCCAGTGTTGGTGGCACGAGTAGACCCCGAGTGGGCACCGAAACACAGCCCGCGAGCACCGTCTCCAGCGGGACCGTCTCGCGAGGATGGACGGACAGGCGTCGTCATCGTGAACCTGTTCGCCTACCAGGGACACGAACCCGAGGCCGTGCGGACCGCCGCCGACCCGGTCGGCCCCCGAACGACGATGCCGTGCGCGTCATCGCCGGGGCCGGGTTCAGGACGGTCGCTGCCTGGGGCTCCGGCGGCAGGCTGCACGGACCTTCCGCGCAGGTGTCGCTCTGCTCGACGGACCGCTGTGTCTTGGGACCACGCGGCACGGCGAGCCGCGCCACCCCCTGTACGTCCCCGGAGGCACCAGCTCGTCCCGTGGGCGGCACCCAGCCCGTGACAGGCACCCCTGCCCCTGACAGGGCGGCTGCCCCGCCCACGGACGCGCTGCCTCCCCACCTCGCACCGGCCCTTCCGGGCCGGGCGACGCCGCTCGAAATCAGACCCCGGCACCCGCGGGCGTCTGCTGCGGCGCCGTGGCCTGGGCCGGCACGAACACCCGGGCCGACTCGGCGGTCGCGGTCACGAGGCGCAGCGCGAACGCGCGCTGGGCGGCGAGGAGCCGCTCGGTCAGGTCGAAGTGCGCGGAGACGACCTCGCGGGCGCTGGGCAGGCCGGGCAGCGTCGGGAGGCCAGGCAGGCCTGCGAGGCGGTCCGCGAGCGGCACGGACGTCCCGTCGGGCAGCCCCGGCAGCTTGGCGACGAGGCCGTCGACGCCCTCCACGGCCTGGACGACGGCGTCCTGGACCTGGCGTGCGGCGTCGAGGATCGCCGTACCGACCTGCTGGGTGAACTGCGTGTAGCTCGACATGCGTCCTCCGGGGAGTCCTTGCTCGGTCTGCCGAGCAACACCGCCCAGTACACCGAGCAGCGCTTGGCGTGTCAAGCGCGAGGGCGCTCGTCGGTGACGAGCACCCGGTACATCGCGAGCAGTGCCGCCTTCTGCGCCGCCGTGAGCCGCGGGTCCGCCTCGATCGCGCCCTCGACTCCGGTCGGCGCGGCGGCGGGCACGTGCCCGTCCTCCGGGCCCAGCCACCCGAGCCGCTCGTACAGGGCGGTCACGGGGATGCCCAGCGCCTTCGCGATCGCGCGGAGGACTTCCGGCGACGGCTGGTAGAGCCCCCGCTCGACCTGGCTGAGGTAGGAGTCGGAGACGGACGTCAGTTGCGCCAGGTGGCGCAGCGACAACCGCGCCAGCTTCCGCTGCCCCCTCAGGTACTCCGCGAGGTCCGACCACGCGGCCTCACTGCTCACGGCAGCAGCGTACGGCGTCGCTCGGCAGACCGAGCAGGTCACGCCCTACGGGACGCGGACCCGCGACCCCTAGCGTGGGTCCCGCCCCGCCGACGACGAGGAGCCGCATGCCCACCGCCCCGGCCGACCTCCCTCGAGTGCTCGTGACCGCGACGGTCGCCGAGGAGGTGCTGGAGCGCCTGCGCCGCCACGCCCGCGTCGTCGCGTTGCCGCCCGAGCCGCTGCAGACCCCCGAGGACCTCGCCCGGTACGACGACGTGCAGGCCTGGGTCACCCACCACGGCCAGCCCGTCGACGAGGCCCGCCTGGCGGCCCTGCCCACGCTCCGCGTGGTCGCGAACGTGGCCGTGGGCCACGACAACGTCGACCTCGACGCGGCCTCCCGCCGGGAGGTGGCCGTCTGCAACACCCCCGACGTGCTCGACGCCGCGGTGGCCACGCTGGCGATCGGCATGGTCATCGCCCTGCTGCGGGGCATCGTCGGGGGGGACCGGTTCGTCCGCAGCGGACAGTGGCAGCGGGACGCCTTCCCGTACACGACGGACGTGCACGGCAAGACCCTCGGCATCCTCGGCATGGGGCGCATCGGCGGCAGGATCGCGCGGGTGGCGGGTGCGCTGGACATGCGCGTCCTCTACTCCAACCGGCGCCCCAGCCCGCAGGCCGAGGAGCACGGCCTCGCGACGTACGTCGACCGGGAGGCCCTCTTCGCGACAGCGACGTCGTCGTGCTCACGGTGCCGCTCACGGACGAGACGCGGGGCAGCGTCGGGGCCGCCGAGCTCGCGGCGATGAAGCCGACCGCCCACCTGGTGAACGTGGCCCGCGGCGCCGTCGTCGACGAGCCCGCGCTCGTGGAGGCCCTGCGGTCGGGCAGCATCGCGGGCGCTGCGCTGGACGTGATGGCCACGGAGCCCCTCCCCGCCGACAACCCGTTGTGCGCGATGGACCAGGTGCTCCTGCTGCCGCACGTGGGCAGCGCCACCGTCGAGACGCGGCGGGCGATGGCGGACCTGGCGGTCGACAACGTGCTCGCCGTGCTGGCCGGGCGCGAGCCCGCCGCCCGCGTCCTCCCCGCGCCCTGAGCGCCCTGAGCGCGCCGAGAGCTCACCAGCCGCCGTTCCCGCTCACCGGCACGGGGGCGGCGGCCAGCACCGGCGCGGAGGCCGCGTGCACCTGGTTGCGGCCGGCTCCCTTC
>JALYNB010000103.1 GCA_030773395.1 Actinomycetota bacterium | reverse complement strand
TGCGGACTGATCTTAAGGCGGGAGGTGCTCCGCCTCCCGTCCCGACGACGGGCGGGGTAGGGCCTGCCCACAGGACGGGGAGGCGTGGGACGGGTGGAGGACGACGGCGACCCGCTGGTCGAGTCGGACGTCCCCAGACTGCGCGCGCGCCTGGCGGACGCGGCTGCTGACGCGGTCGCCGGGACGGTCGGCGCCGTTGCTCAGGCGTACCTCGGCGACCCCGCCCAACTCGGCAGCCGCCACCTCCACCGCGCGCTCCGCTCGGCTCCACCACGCTCATGGCCTCACCCGCCAGCCGCATGCACAGCGCGGCCCGCCGGCGCGATCACCGCCCCGGACACCGGACTCGAGCGCCTCGAGCAGCTCGCGGCCGGCGACGCTGCCCGCCTTGAGCTGCTCGCACGGGTCCTCGAAGCGGCGCAGCGGTCGACGATCCCGGACAAGGTCGAGGCACTCGGGCACGTCCTCGCGAGTGGCCTCGGCTTCGGCGACCGAGTCGACGAGGCCCTCGTCCTCGCGGCGGCCCTGCACGACCTCGAGGCCCCGCACGTCCGCGTACTCGCCGAGCTGCACCGAGAGCCTGTCTCGCCGGTGCCCGCGTCCTACCCCGCCCCGGGTCGGCCGGGCTGGACGCCGGAGCAGCTCGTGGCGCACCTGCCTGGCACTCGCATCGTCCTCGGGGCCCTGCTGCAAGTGCTGCGGTCCCGGACCTCGAGAGCGGCAGCCCTCGCTACGCGGCGACCGAACTCGGGCGCTACTGCCTCGGGCTGTTGGGCGAGTCGAGCTCGGACCGGGCGAGCTCGCCGTGAGTGGGCGGTGACCACGCTGCGCGGCGTCTTCGGGCCTCAAGGCCTCGCCTAGCAGGTGTATCAGAGCCGCTTGACGGCGGTTCGCAACTGCTTGGCGAACCGGGTGCCGCAGCAGTAGTTGGCCGATTCGGGCACGCCTCCAACCGTGTAGACGACGACGAGGCGGCTCATGCTGGGCGCGATCACGTACTTGACCGTCAGAGCGGTCAGGTGCGGCAACCGGACCTCGCGCAGGAGCCACCAAGGTCCATGCGGAAGATCAGCCGCCGGTCTGTCAAGAACATCAGGCCCTCGCCCTGGCCACGATCGGCCATCTCCGCGAACTCCACGGACTGCGCCAGGCCGACGTCGACCACGTCCTCGCCTGGTTCCAGCAGGTGCTCGATCAACTGCGCCCGCTGCGCCTGCACGGCCCTGAACTTGTCGACCCCGCCCATGCCTAGCCCCTGACTGCTTCGGAGTCCGGGGCCGTCCCAGCACGCACCCGCTGTGTCTCCACGGGGGTGAGCGCATGTGCCCCGGCCCCGCTGCCGTCCGAGCGGCCCGCGAGCAGCCAGCGCCGTACGTTCTGCCGATGCCCGTCGCCCGCGCCGCCGAGCGGTCTACCCGGTGGTCGCGTGCGACTGACGGGCCGCTGCTCGTCGCCGCCGTCGCTTTCCTCGTGGTGCTGCTCGTCCCGCTGTATCGGCCGGACCTGCCCGACGAGGTGCTCGAGGCACTCCGCGTCGCGAACGTCGCGCTGTGGCTCGTCTTTGGCGTCGACTACGCGGTGCGGCTGCTGCTCGCGCCGGACCGCCGCGCGTACGTCCGCGGGCACCTTGCCGACCTCGCGACGCTCGCCGTGCCGTTCCTGCGCCCGTTGCGGCTGCTGCGGCTCGTCCGCGTCGCCGGGCTGCTCGGCACCGCGACCCGGCGGGCGAGCGGCCGGGCGCTGCTCACCACGACCGGCACGTGGTCGGGGAGCTCGTGCTCGTCGTCGTCGCGGGCGGGCTCGTGCTCGACGCCGCTGCGACCGCCGCGACGCTCGCCGAGCTGTCCGACCGGCTCAAGCGGATCGAGCGGCACCTCGAGCGGCTCACAACCGAGGGAGGCCGTCGTCTACCCGGCGCGTGAGGTGCTCGAGCAGCTCGGCCGCGTAACCATCGCCGGGCTCGACTCGACCTGCAACGCGCGATACTGCTGCACCACCTCGACCCGGAGCAGGAGCCGCTCGAGAACGTGCGCCCCATGAACGGGCAGCAGCTCACCGACCGAGTGCGCAGGCGGGCCGCCGAGCAAGTGGCTCTAGACGGTATGGAGGTGCCTGGAACTCGGGCCGGGGCCTCGCGCGCAAGGTTGTCGTGGGTTGCCGGTCGGGGTGAGCCTGGCCGGTAGTGCCGACATTGCGGGAGGCCCCGGTGGAGCGTGAGC
>JALYNB010000102.1 GCA_030773395.1 Actinomycetota bacterium | reverse complement strand
GGCGTGGGAGACCTGTCCACCACCCCGCGGGTCAGGTCGGTGTTCAGCGCGACCCGGAGTACACGGTCGTGAACATCACCGACATGACGAGGATCCCGGGCAGCACGTAGTCCAGGTACGCCGACGTGGAGCCCTCGAGCGCGCCCCCGAACAGGTAGGTGAACATCAGCACGAACATGACCGGGGTGTGGTCACGTCGATCAGCTGCTCCGGCACGTGCTTGACCTTGAGCATGCCCCGCCAGCCGAACGCTGCCGCGCTGGCCCAGGCGCCGGCTGGCTCCGGCCGGGGCGTGGACGCGATCGCCCGGCGCACGGCGGCGACATCGGTGCCGGGCAGTACGGGCTCGCGCGTGCTCGCGGTGGTCATGTCGCCTCCAGCTCCGAATGCTCGCGGGTGGACTGCACCGGTACGTCGACAGCGGGTCGCCCGGTGAGGGCGAGGAACACCTCGTCGAGGCTCGGCTGGCCGAGGGAGAAGTCCGCGACCCGGATGCCGTCCCGGGCCAGCGACGCCACCGCGAGCGCCCCCGACTCCGCGCCCGAGCACGACACGGCCAGGGCCGCCGGGTCGGGCTCGAGAGTGACGGGGCCGAGCCGCTCCAGCACCCGCGCCGCCGCGGGCCGTTGCGCCGGGTCGAGCAGCCGGACGCGCAGCACTCCGCTGCCCACCGACGCCTTGAGCTGCCCAGGCGTCCCCTCCGCGATCACCCGGCCGGAGTCGATGACGACGATGCGGTCCGCGAGCTGGTCGGCCTCCTCCAGGTACTGCGTGCAGAGCAGCACCGTCGTGCCCCCGCCGGCCAACGCGCGGATGATCTCCCACACCTGCCCCCGGGACCGCGGGTCGAGCCCGGTGGTCGGCTCGTCGAGGAACAGCAGGCGGGGCGTGACCACGAGGCTCGCGGCGATGTCGACCCGCCGCCGCATGCCGCCGGAGTAGTGCTTGACGAGCCGGCCGGAGGCGTCGGTCAGCCCGAAAGCGTCGAGCAGCTCGTCGGCGCGCGCCTTCGCGGCGGCGCCGCGGAGCCCGAGCAGCCGCCCGAGCAGCACGAGTTTCTCCCGCCCGGTGAGGTCCTCGTCGACCGACGCGAGCTGGCCGGTCAGGCTGACCTGCCGGCGCACGGCGGCCGCCTCCGCGACGACGTCGTGGCCGAGGACGCGAGCGCGGCCGCCGTCCGGGCGCACCAGCGTGGCCAGCACGCGGATCGTCGTCGTCTTCCCGGCTCCGTTCGGACCGAGCACGCCGTACACGCACCCGGCGGCGACGGCCAGATCGACCCCGTCGACGGCCCGGGTGCGGCCGAAGGTCTTGACGAGGCCCTCGGCCTCGATCGCGAGGGCAGTGGCCGCCATCTCGCCTCCCGGGGTGGCAGCAGGCCCGTCACGCTAAGCCGGGGGCCGCTCTGCGGCCAACGGTTTCCGCGGCCACCCGTGCGGCGGGCGGGGGACGCCGGGACAAAGGGCGTGCCGCCCGCTGCGCGCCCGGTGAGACTGCAGCGTGCTCTTGACCTTGTCGACCACCCACGAGCCCGCGACCGACCTCGGCTTCCTGCTGCACAAGAACCCCGAGCGGGCGCAGAGCGTGGGCGTCTCGACCGGCACCGCGCACGTGTTCTACCCGGGGGCCACGGCCTAGCGGTGCACCGTCGCGCTCCTGCTGGACGTCGACCCCATCGGGCTCGTGCGGGGGCGAGGGGCCCGGCGGCGGAGGGCTTCAGCCTCGGCCAGTACGTCAACGACCGCCCGTACGCCGCCTCGAGCCTGATCACCGTCGCGCTCGGCAAGGTGTTCGCGAGCGCGGGCGCGGGGTGAGCAAGGAACGCCCGGAGCTTGCCGGGACGCCACTGCCACTCGAGGTGCACCTGCCGGTGCTGTCGTGCCGCGGCGGGCCGGAGATGGCCGAGCGGTTCTTCACGCCGCTCGGCTGGCAGGTCGAGGCCCGGCCGCTCCCCCTGGACGAGACCGTCCCCGCGTGGGGTCCGTCGCGGTACGTCGACCTGCGGCTGACCGGCCGCCAGCGCGTCGCCGACGCGGTCAACCACCTGTACGTCGGCCTGCCCGTGCTCGACGACACCACGCACTACTGGGTCCAGCGCGGACGAGGTCGACAAGCTGCTGCGCGCCGGCTCGGGGTGGCTCGCCACCCACCCGGACCGCGACCTCGTCACCCGCCGGTACCTCGCGCACTCCCGTCCGCTAGCCCGGCAGGCGATGGCCCGACTCGCCGAGGTCGACGACGCCGACCCGGACGCGTTCGACGACGCGACAGAGCCCGCGGTGCCCGCGGCGACGGGCGCCGCCGACGTCGACCCGGACGCCGCCGCGGACCGGCCGGTGCCGCTCGC
>JALYNB010000101.1 GCA_030773395.1 Actinomycetota bacterium | reverse complement strand
CGCCGGACGGCGTCGGCCACTACACGCACTACGAGCGTGGCTCGATCTACTGGACACCGACGACGGGCGCCCACGAGGTGTACGGGGCCGTCCGCGACCGGTGGGCGCGGCTCGGCTGGGAGCGCAGCCCGCTCGGCTACCCGCTGACCGGTGAGCTGCGGACCCCCGACGGCGCCGGTCGCTACACCAGGTTCCAGGGCGGCTCCATCTACTGGACGCCGGGGACAGGGGCGCAGGAGGTCCGCGGCGCGATCCTCGACCGCTGGGCCGCCCTGCGCTGGGAGGCGGGCCCGCTGCGATTCCCGCGCACGGGGCAGCTGGTGACGCCGGACGGGCGAGGCCGCTACAACCACTTCCAGGCGGGCTCGATCTACTGGACCCCGCAGACGGGTGCGCACGCCGTCTACGGCGCGATCCGGGCCCGCTGGGCGGCGCTGGGCTGGGAGGCGGGCAGCCTCGGCTACCCGACCCGCTCGGAGTACGACGTGCCGGGCGGCCGGGCCACGGACTTCGAGCGCGGCCGTCTCACGTGGAACCGTGCGACGGGGGCCGTGACGGTCATCGGACGCTGACGTCACGGCTGCCGGTAGCCGTGCCCGCACTGGTTGGATGCCCGCATGCGCATCGTGGCCCTCGCGGGCGGCATCGGGGGGGCGCGGTTCCTGCGCGGCCTGCTGCGCGCCGTCGGCCCCGGCGACGAGGTGACCGTCGTCGCGAACACGGCCGACGACATCTCCCTGTTCGGCCTGCGCATCTGCCCCGACCTCGACACGCTGATGTACACGCTGGGCGGCGGCATCGACGAGGAACGCGGCTGGGGCCGCGCGGGTGAGACCTGGGCGGCGAAGGAGGAGCTCGCGGCGTACGACGTGCCGGGCGCGTGGTTCGGCCTCGGTGACCGCGACCTCGCGACCCACCTCGTGCGCACGCAGATGCTCACCGCCGGCTACCCGCTGTCGGAGGTCACGCGGGCGCTGTGCGCACGGTGGCGGCCGGGGGTGCGCCTGCTGCCCATGAGTGACGACCGCGTCGAGACGCACGTGGTCGTGGAGCGCGACGGCCGACGCCAGGCACTGCACTTCCAGGAGTGGTGGGTGCGGCTGGGTGGCGGGCCTGACGTGCTCGACGTCGTCGCGGTGGGCGCCGAGGACGCGCGCCCCGCGGCCGGCGTGCTCGACGCGCTCGCGGCGGCCGACCTCGTCGTCCTGCCGCCGAGCAACCCGGTGGTGAGCATCGGGACCGTGCTCGGCGTGCCGGGCCTGCGCGACGCGGTAGCCGCGCGGCCCGTGGTCGGTCTCTCCCCCGTCGTCGGCGGCGCCCCCGTGCGCGGCATGGCGGACCGGCTCCTTCCTGCCGTCGGTGTCGCCGTGGAGGCCGGCGCGGTGGCCACCGACTGGTACGCGCGGCGCTTCGGCGCCGACCTGCTCGACGGCTGGCTCGTCGACACCCGCGACGCCGACGCGCTGCCGCGCGTGCAGGCGGCGGGCATCGCGTGCCGGGCGGTGCCGCTGCTCATGAGCGACGCGGACGCGACGACCGCGATGGCGCGGGCCGCGCTCGACCTCGCCTCGCACGGAGTGGCGTCGGGCACGTGACCGCACCCGGCGGGGCCCCTCGGCGGCTCGAGGTGCTGGCCGTGCCGGGACTGCCCGAAGTGCGTCCGGGCGACGACCTCGCCGGCCTCCTCGTCGACGCCCTGGGGGCGGAGCCCCACCTGCGGCCGCAGTCGGGTGACGTGCTCGTCGTGACCAGCAAGGTGGTCGCGAAGGCGGAGGGTCGCGTCGTCGCGACGCCGGCGGACGAGCCGGGCCGCGAGGCCGCGCGGCAGCAGGCGGTGCGGGACGAGTCCGTACGCGTGGTGGCCGCGCGCGGCACGTTCTGCATCACGGAGACGCGCCACGGCTTCGTGCTGGCGAACGCGGGCGTCGACGCGAGCAACGTGCGCCGTGACGAGCTGGTGCTGCTGCCGGTCGACGCGGACGCGTCCGCGCGACGCCTGCGGGACGCCGTGCGGCAGCACTTCGGCGTGACCGTGGCCGTCGTCGTCTCCGACACCTTCGGGCGTCCCTGGCGGGCGGGGCTCACCGACGTCGCGGTGGGCGTGGCGGGCATGCGGGCGCTGCGCGACCACCGCGGGCAGGTCGACGCGCACGGCAACACGCTCGCGATGACGGAGGTCGCGGACGCAGACGAGGTCGCCGCCGCCGCCGAGCTCGTGAAGGGCAAGACCGCCGGCGTCCCCGTCGCGGTGGTGCGCGGGCTCCGGTACGACGACGACGACCGCGGCGTCGCCCCGCTGCTGCGACCCGCGGGCGAGGACCTCTTCCGCC
>JALYNB010000100.1 GCA_030773395.1 Actinomycetota bacterium | reverse complement strand
GGGCCGGCCACGTCAGCTCGGCGGGACCGAACGGCACCTCGTCGCCGCTGACCCGCAGCACGATGAACTCCGGCTCCACCGCCGGGTCCCGCAGCGCCACGACCGGCCCCCGCGTGCCGGCCGGCGCGGCAGGTGTGTCGACCAGCAGCTGCACACGTGGTTCGGCGCCGCCGGAGAGCTGCCCACGGAGGCGGGCGACGTCGTCGTCGGTCAGGGGTGCCGCACCCCGCGGTCGGGCGGGCGACATCGGCGGCTCCTCACCAGGGGTGCGCGGTACCCGGATGCTAGGGCAGGACCCCGGGACGGCAGGCCGGGCACGCTACAGCGGTGCGGCAGGCCACACTGTCGTGTGGACGGGGCTCCGCGCTCCGCTGGACCCCCGCAGGACAGGAGTGCGCGTGACCACAGGGCCGACGACCGACCCGTGCACCGCGTCCGCGCGGCGGGGTGCCGAGCCCGCGGACGTGTCCGGGGCGACGCCGGGGCAGGCGAGGGCCGTCGACCGGCTCCTCCCCGTCGACGGCCGGCACCCGGCGCTCGACCGGCTCGCGGCGCTGGCGGCCCAGCTGCTGGGCTCGGCCTCGTCGCAGGTCTCCCTGCTGAGCGACGTCCAGACCGTGGCCGGGGCGGCGGGGCTGCCCGAGGTGGCCGGCCCCGGGGCGCTCGCCGACTCGCTGTGCACGGTGACCGCGGCGAGCGAGGGCCCGCTGGTCGTGCCCGACGCGCGCGCCGACGCCCGGGTCGCCGGCCTGCCACCGGTGACCTCCGGCGCGGTCGGCTCCTACCTCGGCGTGCCGCTGACCGCGCAGGGCCAGGCCATCGGCGTCCTGTGCGTGTTCGACCCGGTGCCCCGCGACTGGTCGGGTGACGACGTCGTCATCCTCCAGCAGCTCGCCGCCTCCGTCATGGCCGAGCTCGAGCTCAGCGCGGTCTCAGCGGAGTTCGAGAACTCCCAGCTGCGCTGGGGCCTGGCGATCGACGCCGCCGGCATCGGGAGCTTCGACTGGGACCTGCGCACCGACGAGCTGCGCTGGGACGACCGCCTCATGGAGATGTTCGGCTACGACCGGAAGTCCTTCGGCGGCACGATCGCGGCTTTCAACGCCCGGCTCCACGCCGACGACGTCCCCCGTGTCACGCAGGCCCTCCACGACGCCGTCGCCTCCTGCGGCGTCTTCGATGCCGAGTACCGGGTGGTCCGGCCCGACGGGGAGACCCGCTGGGTGGCAGCTCGCGGCCGCACGATCTGCGACGGGACGGGGCGCGGGGTCCGAGTGGTGGGCGCCGCCTACGACACGACCGCCGTCCGCGCCGGGGAGTCCCGCGTCATCCGCGTGCTGGAGGCCATGCCGGCGGCCTTCTACTCCCTCGACCGCGAGTGGCGCTTCACCTACGTGAACGCAGAGGCCGAGCGGCTGCTGCTGCGGCCGCGGGAGGAGCTGCTCGGCCGGGTGCTGTGGGAGCTGTTCCCCGCGACGGTCGGGACCGACTTCGAGCACAACTACCGGACGGCCGTCGCGACGGGCACCCCCGCGCGCTTCGAGGCCTACTACCCCGCCCCGCTGGACGGCTGGTACGAGCTCCAGGCCTGGCCCAGCCCCGAGGGGCTGTCGGTCTACTTCCTCGACGTGACGGCGCGGCGGGCCGCGCAGGAGGCCGCCGAGCGCCGGCAGCTGCGGGCCGAGCTCCTCGCCGAGGTCACCGCGCAGCTCGCCGGCACGCTGGACGCCGAGGAGGCCGTGGCGCGGCTCGCGCAGGCCGTGGTACCGGCGCTCGCCGACTGGTCGCTCGTCACGCTGCTGGACGACGACGGCGGGCTGCGTGACGTCGGCTGGTGGCACGCAGACCCGGCGCTGCGGGAGCTCACGGAGCGCTACTCCCACGTGCGTCTGGACGCGCTCACCGAGGAGTCGTTCGTCGCCCAGGTGCTGCGCACCGGCGCACCCGTCGCGCGGGAGCGCGGGGCGACGCAGGCCCTGCAGGGGGTGCTGAGGCCGGGTGAGGCCTACGCCCTGCTCACCGAGCTCGCACCGGAGTCGCTCGCGATCCTCCCGCTGAAGGGCCACGGCCGCACCGTCGGGCTGCTCAGCGTGTTCACGGGCCCCCAGCGGGGGGCGCTGACCGCGGAAGACCTGACCAGCGCCCGGGAGGTGGCCGCGCGCGCCGGCCTGGCGCTGGACAACGCGCGGCTCTACCGGCAGCAGCAGCGGCTCGCGGAGGGGCTGCAGCGCAGCCTTCTGACCGACCCGCCGGCCCCCGACCACGTGCACGTCGTCGTGCGCTACACGCCCGCGGCGGAGGTCGCGCAGGTCGGCGGCGACTGGTACGACGCCTTCCTCCAGCCCAACGGCGCCACCGTGCTCGTCATCGGCGACGTCGTCGGCCACGACACGGAGGCGGCCGCCGCGATGGGCCAGGTGCGGGGGCTCCTGCGCGGGATCGGCTTCACGACCGGGGAGGGGCCGGCCGGCGTGCTCACCCGGCTCGACGCCGCCATGGAGGGCCTGCAGATCGGCACCACGGCCACGGCGGTGGTTGCGCGGGTCGAACAGACCCTCGACGAGCGCGAACGGGGCATCACGCACCTGCGCTGGTCGAACGCCGGTCACCCACCGCCCATGGTCATCAACCCGGACGGCACGGTCGCGGTGCTGGCCGGCGCGGAGGCCGACCTGCTGCTGGGCATCGACCCCGCGGCCCGCCGGGTGGAGTCGGAGGTGACGCTCGACCGAGGCGCCACGGTCCTGCTCTACACGGACGGCCTCGTG
This sequence comes from Actinomycetota bacterium, assembly GCA_030773395.1. Classification (GTDB taxonomy): domain Bacteria; phylum Actinomycetota; class Actinomycetes; order JALYNB01; family JALYNB01; genus JALYNB01. The sequence continues at coordinate 265 of JALYNB010000100.1, read as the reverse complement.
GAGCGCCGCGGGCGGGACCTCGACGCTGGGCTGGCGCGGCTGCGCGACACCCTGGTCGAGCTCGCGGGCAGCAGCCTCGACGACCTGTGCGACCAGGTCCTCGCCCGGCTCCTTCCCCGCCATCCCGAGGACGACGTGGCTCTGGTCGCCGTACGACTGCACCCGCAGGACCGCCCCCGGCCGCCGGAGGCCGGGCCCAACCGGGTGCCGCCGTCGGTGCCGCCGCACTGACCTGCCGGCGCCGCCCGGCGCCGCCGCCCCGTGC
>JALYNB010000099.1 GCA_030773395.1 Actinomycetota bacterium | reverse complement strand
AGGGTGAGGCCAGCTGGCCGGAGAGTCCCTCCAGGCCCTTGCGCAGCTCAGCGGCCTTCTCCTCCCCGCCGACGGCGTCAGCGCGCAGGCTGCCCTCGTCGACCGCCGGGCGGACGCCGCCCGGGGTCGCGAAGGTCATGTCGATGCCGGCGTCGCGGAACACCTCGACGGGGGCGAGGAGCTCCTCGGCCCAGAAACCCGTGGGGTGCTGGGTCCCGTCGTTCAGGGTCCAGTGGTCGGCGCCCGTCAGGACGATGAGCACGTGCGGCACGATGTCTCCGATCTCGGTTGAGGCAGGCGTCGGAGACGGTGTATCCCCGCTGCGGCGGTGAGGCACAGGTGCCCGCGACACCGAGCGCGTCAGGCGGCCTGGTCCTCCTGGAGGTGGTCGGCGGCAGGCGGCGCGAGCCACCGGCACGCCCCGGGCACGAGGTCGGCCAGTCGCTCCCAGCTCGTCCACCCGAGGCGTCCCCGCAGGCCGGCGAGTTCCACGAGGTCGCGGTGCGGCAGATGCTCGCGGAGCGCCTCGGCGTCGGCCTCGTACCGCTTCATCAGGTGGCCGTACAGGCGAGCGCTCGGCTGCTTCCGGAAGACCTCGGGCGTCAGCAGGACGAAACAGGTGAGGTCGGGTCGGCGCTGGGCCGGCCCGCCACGCAGGCCCGACTTGCTGTGGTCGTCGAGGAGCACGTCGAGGTTCCGCGCGATCTGGTTGCGCCGTGCGTCGTACGTCGTGTGCGACGACGTGTCCGGCAGGACTTTCGCCTCGAACGCGACCGCGAATCCGGTCGAGGGGGCGAGCAGCACCGCGTCGACCTTGGTGGCCCCCTCCAGGGCGGGGACGCCGTCCTCGCCGGCCCGCTGGACGTAGCCCTCGGCGATAGTCCGCTGCCACGGCACGAGGGTGTGCGCCCCGAGGTCCCTCGCCAGGGCCCGCTTGTAGCCGCTCGGGGCGGGCAGGTTGACCTCGAAGTACAGCTGCAGGTCCTGCTCCGGACCGAGCGCCTCGGCCCACGTCCCGAGCCCGGCCACAGGCGGCACCGGGCCGAGCGCGTCGCGGAGTACGGCGGTCAGGGCGTCCGTCCGGTCGTCGGCGTGGAAGGCGGCGAGCAGGGCCGCGACGACCCAGAACCGCTCGTCCTTCTCGATCTGGTGCCCCAACGGCACTGCCGGCTGCGCCCCAAGCCCTGCCGGAGGCCGCACTCGGCCTCGTGCGCCCGCGTCCGCGCGACGCTGTCGAGGTAGTAGTGCGCGTGGTGACAGTGCGCCTGGGCGACCGGCGCGAAGTGCTGCCGCAGGAGGGCTGCGGGGAAGGGCAGGTACACGGGGTGCAGCACCGCCGCCTCGTCGATCCCGAAGCAGGTGGTGCAGGACGTCTCCGCCAGGTCCAGGTCCTCGGTCACGGTCCGCTCCTCGTCGCTCGTCGATGCTCCGTTGTTCGCATGCGGGAAGGGCTCAGCTGGAGTCCGCCGGGCTCCGCTCACCCACCCGCAGCAGGGCGATGGGGAGGAAGGGCGGCGGGGAGGAAGCCGACCACGCGGCGCAGCACCACGCGGAACGGGTCGCCGGTGACCGGTTCGCCGTACGCTGCCGCGACGAGCGGCGCCTGGCTGTGGCGTGCAGGACGCCCACCACCTCCCCGCGCTGGGCGAGGGAGCCGAGAGCCATCTCGCGGTGACCCAGGGGTGCCCGAGGACCTGAGTCCTGCAGGAGGCCGGCGAGGAGCTCGTCGCCAGTGCGGAGATGGTCGACCCGGACCGAGGTGTCGACCAGGATCACGCGGGCTCGGGTCGCCGGCGCTCCGCTACGGCCAAGCTGGGCTCGCTGCCACCCAGCCGAGCGAGACGCCTGTCGCTCTCCCGTTCGATGAGGGCACGCAGGGCCTCGTGCACGAGCGCGGACTTCTCCCGGATGCCGGTGAGCCGCTGGGCTTCGGCCACGAGATCGTCGTCCAGGGCGAGGGTCGTGCGCATCAGCGGTCCCGATGTCGGCGGGCACGTTCAGGGCATCCGGTGCTGCTACTCCCCGTGCCACTCGTGTGCGGGCCTTCACCCTAGAGGGACCGGCATCGTGCAAGGCGGCGGGTCACGAGGAGCACGGCCAGACAGGGCCTCCCTCGAACAGGTCGAGCAGGTCGTCCGGGAGGGGGTTGTCGACGTCGTCCGGGACGTGCACCCGGCCGGCGAGCCGACCGCCGAAGCGCCGGCCCTGCGGCTCCAGCGGCACGATTCTCGCGACGGGACGACCGTCGCGATCGAGAACGACCTCGTCACCCTCCTCCACCTGGCGCAGCAGGCGGGACAGGTGCGCCTGCGCCTCCTCGACGCGCACCCTGATCACGCGGCGCACGGGAGGCAGGGTCCCGTTCGGTCGGTCGACGTGTCCACCCGGTTCCCCGCGCAACGCCTGACGGTCTGGACCACCACGGACCACAGGGCCACAATCGTGGCCATGACGACGGAGTCCTTGCGGACCGTGCGCGACCACCTGTCGGAGATCGTCGATCGCGTGGAGCGCCAGCACGAGCGCGTCGTGATCACAAGGAACGGCCGGGAAGCCGCAGTGATCGTCAGTCCCGACGACCTCGCGGAGCTGGAGGAGACCCTGTCTGTCCTGAGTGACGCCGCCGCGCTGGCGGACATCCGCGAGGCGGACGAGGCGTACGAGCGCGGGGACGTGGTCCGCGGCGTCGACGCCGTGCGCCGCCTCCGGGGGTGAGGGCGGAGCCGTACGAGCTCGTCGTCACCCCGCCCGCGAGACGCGCCCTGGCCCAGGGCCTGCCCGAGGCGGTCGCCGCGGCCGTGATCGATTTCATGACTACGTCGCTTCTGGAGCGGCCTCGCCGGGTCGGGAAGCCGCTGCGGGGCGACCTGGCCGGGGTGTGGTCCGCACGCCGCGGGACCTACCGCATCCTCTACCGCGTGATCGACGAGACCCGCGAGGTGGTCGTGCTCCGGGTCGAGCACCGAGCGGACGTCTACCGTCCCCGTTGACCCTCGGCACGGCCCGATCCGGTCCTCCCTCCGCGCAACCCACCAGCGGCGAGGCCGGGCCACCGGCTGCGTCGCCCTCGGGGCGGAACGCCGGACGGACGTCACCGAGCCGCAAGCTCCCGCTCGTAGAACGGCACGAGGGCGGCGAGGGCCGCGTCCAGATGCGGCGGTGAGTCGTAGAAGTCGATGTGCCGGCTGGCCTCGATCCAGACGAGCTCCCTCGGACCGGTCGCCCGGTCGTGCACCGCCTGGGCGCCGGCCGGGCTGCAGTAGTCGTCCCGGGTCCCGTGCACCAGGAGCAGCGGTGTCGACTCGAGCAGGTCGGCGTAGGAGAGCACGTCGAGGGTCATCATCTCGTACAGCGAGGCGACGGTGACCTCGTTCACCCAGTGCGGGCTCGCGGACCGCTCCGTGCCGTAGTAGTCCCACGGCTCCTGCCCACCCATCGCCGCCTCACCGCCGTCCGGGGCCACCGCCGGCATCCGCGCGACCGGCCCGGCGTCGAGGAACCGGGCCAGCGCGGCCCGGTAGGCCTCGGCACCCATCGCCGCGCAGAACGCGGCCGGGCTGTTGTAGCCACCCGCCACCCCGGCGACGGCGCGGACCCTCGGGTCCACCGCGGCGGCGCGGACGGCGTACCCGCCGCCCAGGCAGACCCGAAGAAGGCCCAGCCGGCCGGCATCGACTGCGGGGTGCGCGGCGAGGAACGCGACGCCGGCCCGCAGGTCGCTGAGCTTGCCGGCCGGGTCCTCGTGCTGGCGGCGTCCGCCGCTCTCGCCGAACCCCGGTGGCCCAGCGTCACGACGGCGAACCCGGCGTCGGCGAGGCACCGGGCGTACGTCGCGACGACCTGCTCCTTCACACCGGTGAACGGCCCCGTGACGACCACGCCGGAAAGGCCCGGGCCCGCGGGAGGTCCCGGCAGGCGCAGCTCCCCCACGAGGCGCACCCCGTCGTCGGTGGAGATCTCGACGCGCTCGGCGTCCACGCGCCCGTCAGGCCGAGGCACGGCGGCGGCGGGCGCGCTCGGAGGGGTGGGGCTCGCGGGGGGCCGGGCTCGCGACGGTCGGCGTCGCGTGCTCCATCCCGGAGCCGGGGCCAAGGGCGGGCTCGGGCAACCGCGCGACGCGCAGGCCGAGTCCGGCGAGCGCCACGGTGAGCGGGAGCGTGGCGAGGAAGGTGACGATCCCGCCGGGGCTGCCACCCACGACCGCGACGACCGGGCCGGCCACGAGCAGGGCCGCGAGCCACCGAGGCACGGCCGGCACGCGCAGGAGCGCGACGCCGCAGAGCATCGTCCCGAGCAGGCTCCCCATCCCGACGACCCAGACGACCCCGATGACCGGGTCGTCGTACCCCGAGCTCAGGGCCTGCACCGCGACGTCCCGCGGCACCGCCTCGCTGGTGAGCAGCCGCCCCGTGACCGCGTACGACCAGAGCCCGAGCGCGAGGGACGCGCCCCCGATGCCCATCATCGCCGCCGCCGTGGTCAGCAGCCCGGACCCGCGGGCGCGCAGGAGCCGGGCGACGCCGACCGACCCCGGCACCAGCAACAGTCCTGCGGCGACGAGGAGGGTGTTGCTCGCGACGAACTGCGCCCGGTCGTCGGCGACGGCGTCAATGGTCAGATCGGGCTGGTGCCGCGGCCTGACGACGCAGAGACCAGGCGCTGACCGCACCGCCGCCAGTGATGCGCCAGCCGCACTAGGGTCTGCACGATGCGCACCACCGTGACGATCGCGGACGACCTGCTGGCGGTGCGCGGGACCGCGCGCGGAGCACCGGCACGACGGTCAGCGCCGTGCTGGAGGCGGCTCTGCGCCGCG
>JALYNB010000098.1 GCA_030773395.1 Actinomycetota bacterium | reverse complement strand
CAACAGCCCGCCCGCGGGGTCGCGGGCGGGCTGTGGTGCTGACGGGGTCAGCGGCGGCCGGGGTCAGCGGTAGGTGTACGTCGCTTTCGCGGTGGTCAGGTACGGCGCGCCACCGGCCGGGGTGAAGGTCACCGGCACCGGGCCGGCGGCCAGCCCCAGCGGCACGACGCACGTGGCCGCCGTGTCGCCCGCGACGGTGCACGTTGCGCTCTGCCCGCCGACGCGCCAGTCGCTGCTGCCGGCGAGGCCGCGCCCGACAACCCGGACGCTGGTGCCGCCCGCGAGCGGACCCGTCGCCGGGCTCACCCCGGTGAAGACGGCTGCCGCGGGGGTGGTGGCGACGTCGCCGGCGTAGCGGTAGCGCCCCGTCTCGAGCAGGCCGCAGCCGAGCACGCCGCCGTTGTGCACCTCGACGTCGCCCGTGTCGTGCCCGCCGCCCTGTCCGGCGCGGCGCCCGTGACGGTGCCGCCCGCACCGGCCTACGGCACCCGGATGGACATCCAGGTCTCGCGCGGCGGGCTGGCCGGCGTGCCGGTCACGGCGCGGTACGCTACCCCGGCCGGTGGCGCGCCGTACCTGACCACCGCGAAAGCGACGTACACCTACCGCTGACCCCGGCCGCCGCTGACCCCGTCAGCACCACAGCCCGCCCGCGACCCCGCGGGCGGGCTGTTGCGTCCACTGGCCGTCGGCTCGCCGTCCGCGCACCCGGAGGGGGGTACGCGCGCTCCCGCAGGGCAAGCAAGCAGCCATGACTCGACGCACCACCGCCCCCGGCCGCCGCACCGCGCCCCGCGCCGCCTCCCTCGTCCTGGCCGGCCTCGGCCTCGCGGGCGCGCTGACCGGCTGCGGCAGCCAGTCGGGCGACAGCGTCCCCGACCGCCAGTCCGAGACCGTCCCGGTGCCGGGTGAGCCCTCGGCGAGTCCGTACTGAGCCCCGCCGTACGCCTGGCGGGGGCAGGTCGCCGCGGCTCCCGCCGCCAGACCAGCTGAGGAGTGAGTCTTGCGCCTCGAACGCGTCCGGCTGCCCAACCACCCGGGCTCGGCGAGCCGGGCCCGCTCCTTCACAGCCCGACAGCTGCGGGCGGCCGGCATGCAGGGGGTGGCCACCGACCTCGGGCTGCTCCTCATCAGCGAGCTCGCCACGAACGCCCTGCGACACGCAGGCACGGAGTTCGAGGTCGAGGTGGCGCCGACGGCCCGCGGCGTGCGCGTGGCGGTCAGCGACGACGACCCGAGGCGGCCGCGGGAACCGCTGGTGCTGCCCGGCCCCGACGCGGAGGGCGGCCGGGGGCTCGCGATCGTCGCCCGGCTGGCGGACCGCTGGGGCGTCGAGGGCGACCCGCTCGGCAAGACGGTGTGGTTCGAGCTGGACCGGCGCCCTTGACGGGTCCGGGGCGCCTAGGCTGACGCGGTGCGCCCGCCCGATCCCGTCCCGGCGCTCGTGACCGTCCATCTGTGGCGCGTGCCGCCGCGCCACGTCCCCACCGCCGTCGCACACATGGCCCTCGACCGGCTGCCCCTGCGCGGCACGCCGGGGCTGCGGTTCGCCAAGCTCCTGGGCACGGGCACGGGCCGCACGTTCCACTTCCGCGACGCCGACCCGCTGCGCTGGGGTCTGCTCGCCGCCTGGGGCTCCACGGAGGACGCGGCGCGGTTCGAGTCGAGCCGCGTCGCTGGCGGCTGGACGCGCGTCGCTGACGAGCACTGGCGCGGCGACCTCGTGCCGCTCGCCAGCCGCGGCCGCTGGGCCCGGCGTGAGCCGTTCGGCCGCCCCACCCCGCGTCGCCTGGCGGGTCCCGTCGCGTCGGTGACGCGCGCACGGCTGACCCCCCACGCGCTGCGCACCTTCTGGAGCGCCGTGCCGCCCGTCTCCGCCGCCCTGCAGACCGCCCCCGGGCTACGGCTCGCCCTCGGCATCGGCGAGGCGCCGGTCGGGTTGCAGGGAACCTTCAGCGTCTGGGACTCCACGGCGTCGCTGCTCGCCTTCGCGACCCGCGGCCAGGCGCACGCGGACGTCGTACGGCGGACACCTGAGGAACGCTGGTACGCCGAGGAGCTGTTCGCCCGGTTCGCCGTCGTCGGGGGCCGCGGCACGGTCGACGGGCGCGACCCGCTGGCCGCAACCAGCCCGAGCGCCGCGACGCACGGGACGACGGGGGGCTGAGCGCGGCCCGGGATGTGCCCCCCCTCCAGCACACCCCGGCCCGCCCCTGGCACAGAGAGTCCTCGACCGGAACTCCACCCGGCAAGGCACCAGGGCCGGAAACGACCCGGGTGGGCCAGGCCCCAGCCCCCACCTGTGCCCCCCGGCCCTGACCGGCGTCGGAGCCGGAGGGGCCCTAGTGTCGTCCCGTGCGCGACGTGGTGATTATCGGCGCGGGCCACAACGCCCTCGTCGCGGCCTGCTACCTGGCCCGGGAGGGGCTCGACGTCGAGGTCGTCGAGCGCGACACCGTGGTCGGCGGGGCCGTCTCCACCGTCGAGCGGTTCCCGGGCTACCGGATGGACCGGGGCTCGAGCGCGCACATCATGGTCCGCCACACCGGCATCGTGGAGGACCTTGCCCTCGAGGAGGTCGGCCTCCGCTACCAGGACCTCGACCCCTGGGGGTTCCACCCCGTCGACGGGGCGCCGGGCGGCGGCATCGTCTTCTCCGTCGACCTCGACGCCACGTGCGCGAGCATCGAGGCGGTCTGCGGCAGCGCCGAGGCCGACGCCTACCGGGCCTTCGCCACCGACTGGGCCGACCGCAACGAGCGCGTCTTCGGCGCCTTCCAGGACGCCCCCACCCCGGGCAACCTCGGCCGCCATCTCTGGCGCACCGGCCGGGCCACCGGCCTCGACGGCATGGAGCTGTCGAGGCAGTTCCTCACCTCGGGCGACGCGCTGCTCGACGAGCACTTCGACGACGAGCGGCTGAAGACTGCGCTGGCGTGGATGGGCGCACAGTCCGGCCCGCCGACGCACGAGGTCGCCACCGCCGACCTCGTCGGCTGGAACACGATGATGCATCGGCGCGCCCCCGGTCACCCCGTCGGTGGCAGCGGGATGCTCTCCGAGGCGCTGGCGCGCCGGCTGGCGTCGTACGGCGGCACGCTCCGGCTCGGCGACGGCGCCGCCGCCATCACCGGGACGGGTGGGCGCGCCACCGGCGTCGTCACCACGAGCGGCGAGCGGGTCGCGGCGCGGGCGGTGCTGGCCGGGTGCCACGTGCTCACCACGCTCGACCTGCTGGAGTCGGCCCCCGGCGCGGGCGTCGTCGCCCCCGACCTCGCCCGCCGGGCCCGGCGCTCCGTGCGCGTGGGGAACGGCATCGGGATGGTCACCCGGCTGGCGACCTCGGACCTGCCGCACTACCCGGGCGCGGACGACGCCCTCGTGCACCGCTCGATCCAGCTCATCGCCCGCGACCGCGCGGCGCTGCGCCGGGCCCACGGGGAGTTCAACGCCGGGCTGCCGCCCTCCGAGCCGGCGGTCCTCGCGATGACGTTCAGCGCTTTCGACGACACGATCGCCCCGCCCGGCAAGCACAACGTGACGGTCTGGGGCCAGTGGCACCCGTACGAGCTCGCGAACGGCGA
>JALYNB010000097.1 GCA_030773395.1 Actinomycetota bacterium | reverse complement strand
GCCCGCGCTCGTCCGGGCGATCACCGCGGGCTTGGCCGGCGGCCTGCTGTTCCTGCCCTGGCTGCCGGTGTTCCTGTTCCAGATGCAGCACACGGGCGCGCCGTGGGCCGCCGCGGTCCACCCCCGTGACCTCGCCGGCATCATCGGCGTCTGGTCGATGAGCGGCTCGTTCACGGGGTCGCTCCTGCTGCTGGTCATGCTCGCGCTCGTGGTGCTGGGGGTGGCCGGGCGGCCGGGGGAGAACCGGTCCGTCGTGGTCGACCTGCGCGGGTTGGAGCCGGGTCGCACGCTCGCCGCGCTCGTCGGCGCGACGCTGCTGCTCGCCTTCCTCGCCGGGCTGTCGGGCGGTGCCTTCGCGGGCCGCTACACCTCCGTCGTGCTGGTGCCGGGCCTGCTGGTCATGGCCCTCGGGCTCCGCGCGTTCTCCGACCCCCGGCTGCGCCGAGGGGTGCTCGCCGCCGCCGTGGTGCTCGGCCTCGCGGGCGGGGTGGAGCCCGCGTTCGCCGAGCGGACGCAGGCTGGCGACATCGCCGAGCAGGTCCTCGCCGCGGCCGCCCCGGGTGACGTCGTGGCCTACTGCCCCGACCAGCTCGGGCCGTCGGTCAGCCGGCTGATCCCCACGGAGGCCGGGCTGCGCCAGGTCGTCTACCCGACCGGCGGCGCGCCCGCCCCCGTCGACTGGGTCGACTACGCCGAGCGGAACCGCGCGGCGGACGGCGAGGAGTTCGCGCAGCGGCTCGACGCCCTCGCGGGCGACTCCGAGGTGTGGCTCGTGTGGATGACCGGATACCGGACGTTCGGCCGAGGGTGCACGGACCTGGCCGAAGGCCTGGAGGAGCTGCGGCCCGACGCCGAACGGGTCGTGGAGATGGATCGCCGCCAGGGCGAGCCGATGCAGCTGGTCCGCTTCCCGGCGGCCGGCTGACCGTGCGCAGAGCCGGGTGCCACCGGCGCCTGTAGCGTCCCGGGAGGTCCGGACGTCCCCGAGTTCGGTCGTCGAACAGGAGAAACGCCGCGTGAGCCCTGCCGGCCGTCCCGTCGTGCTCGTCGCCGAGGAGCTCGCCCCGGGCGCGCTCGCCCTGCTCGGCGAGGACTGCGACGTGCGGAGCGTCGACGGGGCGGACCGTGCCGGGCTGCTGCCCGCCCTCGGGGCCGCCGAGGCGCTGATCGTGCGAAGCGCGACCCGGGTCGACGCCGAGGCCCTGGCGGCCGCGCCCCGGCTGAAGGTCGTCGCCCGGGCCGGGGTCGGGTTGGACAACGTCGACGTGGCGGCCGCGACCGCGCGCGGCGTGATGGTCGTGAACGCTCCGCAGAGCAACATCGTCACCGCTGCCGAGCACGCCGTCGCGCTGCTGCTCGCCTGCGCCCGCCACGTGGCCCCGGCGAACGCGGCCCTCAAGGCGGGGGAGTGGCAGCGCTCGCGCTTCACGGGTGTCGAGGTGGCCGACAAGAGCGTCGGCGTCGTGGGTCTCGGGCGGATCGGGGTGCTGTTCGCCCAGCGGATGTCGGCCTTCGGCACGCGGCTGCTCGCCTACGACCCGTACGTCGCGCCGGCTCGCGCCGCGCAGATCGGCGTGCACCTCGTGCCGCTGGACGACCTGCTCCGGCAGAGCGACTTCATCTCGATCCACCTGCCGAGGACGCCCGAGACGGTGGGCCTCATCGGTGAGCGCGAGCTGCGCCTCGTCAAGCCGTCGGTGCGGATCGTCAACGCCGCCCGCGGGGGGCTCGTCGACGAAACCGCGCTGGCGGCGGCCCTGGCGGAGGGGCGGGTCGCCGGCGCGGGCCTCGACGTGTTCGCGACCGAGCCGACGACGGCCAGCCCGCTCTTCGGCTTCGACTCGGTCGTCGTCACGCCCCACCTCGGCGCCAGCACGCTGGAAGCGCAGGAGAAGGCCGGTCTCGCGGTAGCGCGGAGCGTGAGGCTTGCCCTCACCGGCGAGTTCGTCCCGGACGCGGTCAACGTGCAGGCGGGCGGGGTCGTCGCCGAGGAGGTCCGGCCCGCCCTGCCACTGGTGGAGAAGCTCGGACGCGTGGTCACGGCCCTCGCGGACGCCCCTGCGTCTCTGGTCGAGGTCGAGGTCCGGGGTGAGCTCGCGGAGCACGACGTCTCCGTGCTGCAGCTCGCCGCCGCCAAGGGCCTGTTCACCGACGTCGTGGAAGAGCAGGTCACGTTCGTCAACGCCCCCGCGCTCGCCGCCGAGCGCGGCATCGAGCTGCGCCTGTCGACCTCCGCGGACAGCCCCGACTACCGCACCCTGCTGACCGTGCGCGCGACGCTCGCCACCGGCGACACCGTCTCGGTGTCGGGCACGCTGGCGGGGTCGCGGCGCGTCGAGAAGATCACTCAGGTCGACGGCTTCGACGTCGACGTCGTGCCCAGCGACCACATGGCCCTGCTGCGCTACGACGACTGTCCCGGGGTCGTCGGCACGGTCGGGCAGCTGCTGGGGGGCGCGGGCGTGAACATCGCCGCGATGCAGGTCGCCCGTAGCGCCCGCGGCGGCAGCGCGCTCATGGTGCTGCTCGTCGACACCGCCGTGCCGCCGGACGTCCTCGACCGCATGGTCGACGCGGTCGGGGCCGAGTCCGGCCGGCTCGTCGACCTGTCCGAGCCGGCATGACCCGCGACGTGGCGCGTGATACCCGCCGCCTGCCGTCGTACGACGGGACGCGGCTGGCCGTCCACACGGTCGGCGCGGGTCCGGCGCTGCTGTGCGTGCCGGGCGGGCCGGGCCGCGCGTCGGCCTACCTCGAGGACCTCGCGGGGCTCGACCGTGCACGCACGCTGGTCCAGCTCGACAACCGCGGGACAGGCCTGTCGGAGGTGCCGGCCGACCCGGGGACGCTGCGCGCCGACCTGCTCGCCCGGGACGTGGAGTCGGTGCGGCTCGACCTGGGCCTCGACCGCGTGGCGGTGTTCGGCCACTCGGCAGGGTCCGTCGTCGCGCAGCTGTGGGCTGCGGCCCACCCGGAGGCGGTGGAGGCCCTCGTGCTCGTCACCCCGTCGGGACGGCTGCAGGGCGTCGGGCAGCCGGACGTCGAGGACATCCGGGCCGGCCGTGCGGGCGAGCCGTGGTACGCCGACGC
>JALYNB010000096.1 GCA_030773395.1 Actinomycetota bacterium | reverse complement strand
GCGCTGGGCTGGCTCACCCTCGGCGCGGCGGGCGCGGCCCTGGACGCCGGGCGGCGCCGGGAGTGGGTGCGCGCGAGCGTCGCGGTCGCGGGCGCGCACGCGGCGAACGTCGTGGTCAAGCGCCTGGTGCGCCGCGCCCGGCCCGACCTCGAGGACCTCCCCGCGCTCGCCGCCGTCCTGTCCGGGCACAGCTTCCCCAGCGCGCACGCCTGCTCGTCCGCCGCGGCGGCCGTCGCGTTCGGGCGGCTGGTCCCCGCGCCGCCCCTCGTCGCGGCTGCTGTGGCGATGGCCACGTCCCGGGTGGTCGTGGGAGTGCACTACCCCTCGGATGTGACGGCCGGCGCACTGCTCGGCACCGCCGTGGCGCGTCTGGTGGGCCCCTCACGCGGGTAGCCTGAGGGCGTCCCTGCCGGGGTGACGCACCCGGCGGCTGCACCTGTCGTCCCGCCCACCCCCTCGCCACCAGGAGCGCCCGTGAGCTCGACCGGCTCGGTGCTGCGCACGCAGCCCCCCGGGCACGGCGACCCCGCGCCCCCCCGCGGCGGCCTCCTCGGCGGTCTGGTCCGCGAGGCGCGGCCACGCCAGTGGGTCAAGAACATCCTCGTCTTCGCCGCGCCGCTGGCCGCGGGGCGGCTCGCCGAGCTCGACGTGCTGCTCGCGACCCTGCTGGCGTTCGCCGCCCTGTCGCTCGCGGCGAGCGGCACGTACTACCTCAACGACGCCCGGGACGTGGAGTCCGACCGGCAGCACCCGACGAAGCGCAACCGCCCCATCGCCGCCGGCACGATCCCGCTCGGCCTCGGCTACGGGGTCAGCGCGGGGCTGCTGCTCGCCGGGCTGGCCCTCGCCGCCACGGGCGGGTGGCCGCTGCTCGCCGTCGTCGCGGGCTACGTCGGGCTCACCGTGTCGTACTCCCTGCGGCTGAAGCACGTGGCGCTCATGGACCTCGTCGCCGTGTCCGGGGGGTTCGTGCTGCGGGCCGTCGCCGGGGCGGCCGCGGCCGGCATCGAGATCAGCCAGTGGTTCCTCATCGTCGCCACGTTCGGGTCGCTGTTCATGGTCGCCGGGAAGCGGTACGCCGAGTTCGTGCTCATGGGCGAGGAGCGGGCCCGCACGCGCGCCTCCCTGGCCAGCTACACGCTCTCCTACCTGCACTTCGTGTGGACGTCTGCGGCCGTCATCACCGTCATGGCCTACTGCCTCTACGCGTTCGAGGTCGGCGCGGGGCCGGAGGCCTTCCCGTTCGCCGAGCTGTCGGCGCTGCCGTTCGTGGTGGCGATCCTGCGCTACGCGCTCATCGTCGACCGCGGCGACGCGGGGACCCCGGAAGAGGTCGTCCTCGGCGACCGCCAGCTCCAGGTGCTGGGTCTCGCCTGGCTCGTCATCTTCAGCGCAGGAGTAGTCGTTGGCTGAGCAGCTGCTGACCGGCTGGGGCCGCACCGCGGCCACCAGGGCGCAGGTCGTCACCCCGACCGAGCGCGAGCAGGTGGCCGCGACCCTCAAGGCGGCCGGCCCGCGGGGCGCGATCCCGCGCGGGCTCGCCCGCAGCTACGGCGACCCGGCGCAGGACGCGGGCGGCACGGTCCTCGACATGACCGGGCTCGACCGGATCCTCGCGTTCGACGTGGAGACCGGGACGGTCACGGTCGAGGCCGGCCTGAGCCTCGAGGCGCTGATCCTCGACGTGCTGCCGTCGGGTTGGTACCCGTACGTCACGCCCGGGACCCGGCAGGTGACGATCGGCGGCGCCATCGCGGCCGACGTCCACGGCAAGAGTCACCACGTGTCGGGCACCTTCGGCCAGCACGTCCTGTCCTTCGACCTGCGCACGCCCGACGGGACGCTGCGCACCGTCACGCGGGAGACCGACCCCGACGTCTTCTGGGCCACCGTGGGCGGCATGGGGCTCACCGGCGTGATCGAGACGGCGACCCTGGAGCTCTACCGCGTCGAGACGTCGTACTTCAGCGTCGACACGGAGCGCGCCACGAACCTCGACGACCTCATGGCCCGGCTCACGAGCACGGACCACCTCTACCGCTACTCGGCCGCGTGGATCGACACGCTGGCCCGGGGGCGGCACATGGGCCGCGCGGTGCTCAGCCGCGGCCACAGCGCGACGGTCGACCAGCTGCCGCCGAAGAAGCAGCGCGACCCGCTGCGCTTCAAGGTCGGGCTGCGCCCGCACGCGCCGGGGATCGTCCCGCCCGGCCTGCTGAACGTGGCGACGGTCGGGGCGTTCAACGAGCTCTGGTACCGCAAGGCGCCCGAGGAGCGCCGCGGCGAGATCCAGACGATGAGCACGTTCTTCCACCCGCTCGACGCGGTCGTCGACTGGAACCGCGTGTACGGGTCACGGGGGTTCCTGCAGTACCAGTTCGTTGTGCCCTACGGCCGCGAGGACGTCGTGCAGACGGCCGTACGACGGCTGTCGGACGCCCGCACACCGGCCTTCCTCGCCGTCCTCAAGCGATTCGGCGAGGGCAACGACGGCCACCTGTCCTTCCCGCAGCCGGGGTGGACGCTGGCGCTCGACATCCCGACCGCGATGCCGGGCCTCGCGCCCATGCTCGACGAGCTGGACGAGCTCGTCGTCGAGGCGAACGGCCGCATCTACCTGGCCAAGGACTCGCGCATGCGGCCCGAGCTGCTGCCCGCCATGTACCCGCGGCTCGACGAGTGGCGGCGCATCCGCGCCGAGCTTGACCCGCACGGCGTCCTGCAGTCCGACCTCTCCCGGAGGCTCTCCCTGTGATCGATGCGCTCGGCGCCCCCCAGTCCCTGCTGCTGCTCGGCGGCACGTCCGACATCGCGCTCGCTACCGCCCGGCGGCTGGTCCAGCGCCGGACGCGCCGCGTGGTCCTCGCCGCCCGACCGAGCGCACGGCTCGACGCCGCGGCCGACGAGCTGCGCGCACTCGGCGCCGTCGTCGAGGTCGTCCCGTTCGACGCGGACGACACCGACAGCCACGAGGGCGTCGTCGAGAAGGCCTTCGCGGGCGGCGACATCGACGTCGCGCTCGTCGCGTTCGGCGTGCTCGGCGACCAGGCCCGCGCGGAGCAGGACCCCGGCCACGCGGTCGCGGTCGCCCGCACGAACTACCTCGGGGCCGTGTCGGTCATGGTGCCGGTGGCGCAGCGCTTCAGGGCACAGGGGCACGGAACGCTCGTCGTGCTGTCGTCGGTCGCCGGCACGCGGGTCCGCAAGGCGAACTTCGTGTACGGCTCGACGAAGGCGGCCCTCGACGGCTTCGCGCAGGGCCTCGCCGACTCGCTGCACGGCAGCGGCGTGCACGTCATGGTCGTCCGGCCCGGCTTCGTCCGCTCGAAGATGACCGAGGGGCGCGAGTCCGCACCGCTCGCGACCACCCCCGAGGCCGTCGCGGAGGCGATCGAGCGCGGGCTCCAGAAGCGGTCGCAGACCGTGTGGGTGCCTGCGCTCTGGCTGGTGGTCGCGACCGGGCTGCGGGTCCTGCCCCGCCCGCTGTTCCGCCGCCTGCCCTTCTGACCGACGGGCGCCGCATGCGGCTCGCCGTCGACGCCACCCCGCTGCTCGGCCCCCGCACGGGCGTCGGGCGGTACGTGGCGGGCGTGCTCACCGGTCTCGCGGAGCTCCCCGACGCTCCCGTCCCGGTGCTCACCGCGTTCAGCGTGCGCGGGAGCCTGCCGGAGGACGTGCCCGGCCGGCCAGCCCGCCTACGGGCGCCGGCCCGCGTGCTGCACCGGCTGTGGGCGCGGGTGCCGCTGCCCCCCGTGGAGCTGCTCTCGGGGCCCGCGGACGTGTTCCACGCCGGCAACTTCGTGCTGCCGCCGACCTGGCGGGCCCGGGGCGTCGTCACGGTGCACGACCTCACCTACCTTCGTCACCCGGAGACCGTGACGCCGGCCGTGCTCGCCTACGCGCACCTCGTCCCCGACTCGCTGCGCCGAGCCGCCCGTGTGGTCACGGTGAGTGCGGCGGTCCGCGACGAGGTCTGCGCCGAGTACGCGCTCGACCCGGCCGGGGTCGTCGTGGCCCCGAACGGGGTGGACTCGGCCTGGTCGCAGGCGTCCCCGCCCAGCGCCGGCGACCGAGCCCGCCTGGGGCTGGGCGAGCGCTACCTGCTGTTCGTGGGCAACGTCGAGCCGCGCAAGGGCCTCCCCGTCCTCGTCCGCGCGCACGCCGCGGCCCGCGCGGCCGATCCCGACGTCCCGGCGCTGGTCGTCGTCGGGCCCCGGGGGTGGGGGGACGCCTGGGGGGACGAGCAGCCCGACCCCCGGCACGTGCTCCGCCTCGGCTTCCTCCCCGACGCCGACCTCCGCCGCGTCGTGCGGGGGGCGACGGCGGTCTGCCTGCCGTCCCGGTACGAGGGCTTCGGCCTGCCCGTGCTGGAGGGCCTCGCCTGCGGACGCCGGGTCCTCGCGAGCGACCTGGCGGCCCACCGCGAGGTCGCCGGGGGGCTCGCGACGCTCCTGCCCCTCGGTGACGTGGACGCGTGGTCGCACGCGCTCGTCGCGGCCAGTCGGACCGGGGAGCCGGACGACGCCGAGGCCCGCCAGGCGCACGCGCGGACGTTCACGTGGCGGCGCAGCGCGGCGCTGCACCTCGCGGCCTGGCACTCCGTCACCCGCCGGTGACCAGCCGTACCTGACGCGGGCGACGCCCTGAGGTGCGCCGCACGCCCCCTACTCTGGTCCGATGCCGGCCCTCCCCCTGACCGACACGACACCGGTCGAGGGGGGCGCCGCAGCGACCCCGAGCAGGACGGCTGAGGCGTCACCCGACCGGCCGGCCTGGTCGCCCTCCGCCCTCCTCGTGCTCGGCTGGGTCGCCGCCGCCACGGTGCTGCTGCTCCTGCGCCAGCCCGGCCACGCCCAGTGGGACACGCTGTGGCAGGAGGACGGAGGCGTGTTCCTCTCCGACGCCTACGAGCTCCCGTGGCTGACCACGCTGGTGTCCGACTACAACGGCTACCTGCACGTGGTCGCGCGTCTGCTCGTGCTCCCGGCCGCCGCGGTGCCCGTGCCGATGGCCGCCGACGTGGTGGCCGTGCTCGCCTCGCTGACGGTCGCCCTGGTGTCGGCGTACGTCTTCTGGGCCAGCGGGGCCCTGCTGGGCACGCTGTGGGCGCGGGCCGTGCTGGCCGCGCTCGTGGTGGTGCTGCCCGCCGCGGGCTACGAGGTGGCCGGCAACCTCGCGAACCTGCACTGGTACCTCGACTTCGCCTGCCTCATGGCGCTCGCCCGGCCGCATCGCACTCGTGCCGCGTTCGGCGTCGACCTGGCCGTCGTGCTCCTCGCCGTGCTGTCCGACCCGTTGACCGGTCTGCTGCTGCCCGTCGCCGCGTGGGCGGCGTGGCGCGGACGCCTGCGGGACCGGGTCGTGGTGGCCGGCTACGTCGCCGCGCTCGCAGTGCAGGCCGTGCTCGGCGCCCTGGCCGACTCCCCCGACCCGTACGGGCCGGTCGTGCTCACCGAGCTCGGCGTCTTCTACGCGCTGCGCGTCGCCGGGAGCCTGCTGGTCGGGGACGCGTACCTGGACGAGGGCGTGCGGGGGCTGGGCGCGCCGTTCGTCCGAGGCGCCCTCGTCGTCGTCGCCGCGCTCATGGTGTACGGCGTCGCGGCGCCGGGCGCCGACGCGGCCCGGCGCCTGCTCGTGGCGACCTGCGCCGGGTTGTCCGGGGTGTTCCTCGCCATGCCGCTCCTGCTGCGCGGGACCGGGGGGCCGATCACGGACGTGACGTTCACGCTGAACAACTCGCGGTACACGCTCGTCCCCATCCTGCTGCTCGTGCTCGCCGTGCTGGTCACGCTCGACCGTGGCGACGCCTGGCTGCGGGGCCGGCGGCTGGTCGAGGTCCGCGTGCTGGCCACGGTGTGGTTCGCGGCTGCCGTGCTCACCAGCTGGTCGGTTTTCAGCGTCGGCACGGCTGGGCCGTCGTGGGACGCCGCCCTCGAACAGGCGCGTGCCGATTGCGCCGCCGGGCGACCCGGGCCCGTGGTCATGGACGACCCCGCCAACGGCTTCAACGTCATGCCCGAGGGCTACGTGCGCGTGCCCATCGCCCCGGCCATCGACCCGCCGCCGTTCGTCACCACGGTCCCCTGCGCGCGCCTGCGCTGAGCGGCCCCGACCGCCGCGGCCAGGGCCGCGCCCGCGCCCACCCCCAGGAGCAGGGCGGTCGCCCAGCCGGCGAGCACCGTGTGCTTCACCAGCTCGTAGACGCCGTCGCCGAGCAGCGCCACCACCACCTGGCTCAGCGCGCCGGCCGCGAGCAGGTACAGGACGGCAGCCAGAGCGCGGCGTGCCGGGTCAGCCGCGCGCAGCGCCACGACGGCGCCGCCGAGCGCGACGAGCGTCCATACGAGCGGCAGCACGGGCCACGCCCAGCGCCCGAGCGACCCCAGCAGCCGCACCGTGGGGTCCGGGCGAGGGGCGAGCAGCTGCCCCTCCGGCCGCGGCTCGCGGTAGTTGGACATGTAGTCGGGGCGCGCCGTCGCGGCCGCCCGCGAGCCCTCGGCCAGCAGCGGCTCCCAGTACCCGGGGTGGGTCGCGAGGTACGCGAGCACGTCGCCGCGGGACACCTGCTCCTCGAACAACCCGAACGCCGGGTCCGACTGCGCCGACCCGGGGGTGAAGTAGCCCGTGCCCGAGTAACGCGCGAGGCTCGGCGGCGCAGACAGCTCCCGCAGCGTCGCCTCCGGGTCGGGCGACAGCGGCAGCAGCGTCCAGAAGACGACGTTGTAGACGTTCACCCGGGTGAAGAACGGCGGCTGCTGCGCCAGGTTCGCCGCGGGCGCCGCAACGAGCACGACGGCGGCCAGCGCGGGCAGGACCCGCCCGAGGACCGGCCCGGTCAGCCGCCCGACGGGCACCGTGCGGAGCAGGACCACGGGGACGAGCAGCAGGGCGAGCACGACCGTCTGCGACTTGGCGAGGGCGAGGAACACGCCGGCCGCGGTGAGCAGCAGGAGCGCCAGCGGCACCGCTCGGTCCGCCCGCACGTACCAGGCCAGCGCGGCGACCGCGAAGAGCAGCCCGAGGAACGTGGCGGGCTCGCTGAACGGCGAGGTGAAGTAGGAGGCGAAGGCGACGTCCGCAACCAGGGCACCGGCGACGACGACCGAGACCGTCCGGACGGCGCGGCTCCCGGGCAGGGCCAGGTGGAGCGCGGCGAGCCCGGCGCCGAGCAGCGCGCTGTGCAGTACGCCGAGCATGCGCAGGTCGAAGCCCACGCCCTCGCCGTACCGCAGCGCGAACAGCTGCACGGCGGCCTCGAGGACCCACTGCTGCGTGCTGAAGTAGCGCAGCTCCTCGGCGCAGCCGTCGGGCGCGGGGTCGTACTCCACGACGAGCGGGTTGAACAGCACCTCGTCGCGCTTGAGCAGCTCGGTCTCGCACATGAGGCGGAAGCCGTCGCCGTTGTCGGCGAGCCCGATGTCCGGCCCCGCGAACAGCTGCAGCAGCGCAGCGGCGGCGCCGACGAACCCCACCGTGAGGGCGAGGAGGACGTCGACGGCCCGGGACCCGCGCCGGGCGGCATGCGCGTGGCTGCGCAGCTCGCTCACCTCCGGACGCGGTCTCCACTCCCCTGCTGCCGGGGCGCCGACCGCCGCTGCCCGCCGGGGACCGCGTCGTCGGCCTGCACGAGGATAGGCCTGCCCTAGACTCGGGCCATGGCGAGGGGCGGTCCGATGAGCACGCTCCCGTGACCCCCGGGACGGCGCTCACGGAGCTCTCGGCCTCCAAGGAGCTCCTCGCCAACCTCACGTTGCGCGACCTGCGCGGCAAGTACAAGCGCACGGCGCTCGGCTGGGGCTGGTCGCTGCTGAACCCGCTCGCCATGATGGCGATGTACTCGCTGGTGTTCGGCGTGCTGCTGCGCATCGACCCGCCGGTGGGCGCCGACGGCCTGCGCAGCTACCCCCTGTTCCTGCTCTGCGGCCTGCTGCCGTGGACGTTCGTGTCGAACGGCGTGACGGGCGGCATGGAGTCGCTCCTCGCGAACGCGAACCTCATCAAGAAGACGTGGTTCCGGCGCGAGGTGCTCGTCGTCTCCACGGTGCTGTCGTTCCTCGTCTCGTTCGCCACCGAGATGGTGGTCCTCGCGGTCGCCTTCCTGGTCTTCGGGTCCATGGTGCTGCCGTGGCTGCCCGCCGTCGTGCTGCTCATGGCCCTGCTCACCGTCTTCGTCACCGGCCTGGCGCTGCTGCTCAGCGTGGTGAACGTGTACTTCCGCGACGCGCGCTACCTCGTGGGCATCGGGCTGCAGCTGTGGTTCTACGCGACGCCGATCCTGTACCCGATCGACCTCGTGCAGGACAGCTCGCTGCCGGGCTGGGCGCTCCGCCTGTACGGGGCGAACCCGATGGTGGGTTTCGTCGAGAGCATCCGCGACGTGCTCTACGTCCAGCAGGTACCGCCACTCGGGACGCTCGCCTACCTCGTCGTCGTGTCCGCCGCGGTGTTCGCGCTCGGCGCGCGTGTGTTCCTGCGTCTCGAGGGCCGTCTGGCGGAGGAGCTGTGAGCGACCGGCCGGCCGTCGTCGTGGAGGGCGTGTCGAAGCGGTTCCGCGTCTACCACGAGCGCAACCAGACGCTGAAGGCCGCTCTCATGCGTCGCGGCCGCGCCTCCTTCGAGGAGTTCTGGGCGCTGCGCGACGTGTCGCTGGAGGTGCCGGTCGGCACGACGTTCGGGCTCATCGGCCACAACGGCTCCGGCAAGAGCACGCTGCTCAAGTGCATGGCGCGCATCCTGCGGCCCGACGCCGGCCGCATCACGGTCGACGGCACGATGTCGGCACTGCTGGAGCTCGGGGCAGGCTTCCACCCGGAGCTCTCCGGCCGGGAGAACGTCTACCTCAACGGCTCGATCCTGGGGCTGTCCCGCAAGCAGCTGGATGCACGGTTCGACCGCATCGTGGACTTCGCCGGGCTGGAGCAGTTCATCGACACGCCCGTGAAGAACTACTCGTCGGGCATGTACGTGCGGCTGGGCTTCTCGATCGCCATCAACGTCGAGCCCGACGTGCTGCTCGTGGACGAGGTGCTGGCCGTCGGCGACGAGCAGTTCCAGCAGCGCTGCGCGGAGAAGTTCGCCGAGCTCAAGTACGACGGCAAGACGGTCGTGCTGGTCAGCCACGCGCTCGACACGGTGCGCAACATGTGCGACTCCGCGGCGTGGCTCGAGCACGGAGTGCTCAAGGGCGTGGGGCGGCCCGGCGACCTGATCGACGAGTACGTGGGTGACCAGCGCGCCGAGCGCGTCCAGGTCGAGACCGGTGGCAGCCGCTGGGGCGAGGGCGGCGCGACCATCGACAGCGTCGAGCTGCTCGGTCCCGCCGGGAAGCCGGTCAACCGCCTCCGCACCGGTGACCCCGTGACGATCCGCCTGCGGTACTCCGCGAGCGAGCGCGTCGAGCAGCCGGTCTTCGCGATCGAGGTGCACCACTCCTCCGGGGTACAGGTCACGGCGCCGAACACGTGGGAGGCGCGCAAGGTGCCCGACGTGCTGCCCGAGGCGGGGACGGTCGAGCTCCGCGTCGACCGCATGCTCCTGGTGCCCGGCGTCTACCAGATCAGCGCGTCCGTGGGTGACCCGTACGGCCGGCACATCCAGGACTACCGCCACCACGCGCTGCGGTTCAGCGTCGACCACGGCGAGCCGCGGGAGTCGACCGCGCTCGTGTCCCTGGGTGGCACGTGGTCGCTGTCGGAGTCGGAGTCGTCGAGCGTGCGCGAGACGGCGTGAGCCGGACGCGCGTCGTCGTCATCACGGCCGACGCCCTCGGGGCGAAGATGGCCGGGCCCGGCATCCGCGCGTGGCAGATCGCGCGGGCGCTCGCGCCCGAGAACGACGTCGTGCTCGCGACGCTCAGCACGTGCGCGTTGGAGGGTGCCGGGTTCACCGTGCGAGCGGTCACGGGTCGGCAGCTGCGCGAGCTGGAGTCCTGGTGCGACGTCCTGCTCTTCCAGGGCTTCGTCATGGCGTCCCACCCGTGGCTGCGCGACTCGGCGAAGGTGCTCGTGGTCGACGTGTACGACCCGCTGCACCTGGAGCAGCTCGAGCAGGCGCGTGACGGCGGCGAGGCGCACCGGGGGCGGGTCGTCCGCGCCACCACCGTCACGCTCAACGAGCAGCTGCTGCGCGCCGACCTGCTCCTGTGCGCGAGCGACAAGCAGCGCGACTTCTGGCTGGGGGCGCTGGGCGCCCTGGGGCGGCTCAACCCCACGACGTACGACGACGACCCGACCCTGCAGCGCCTGCTCACGGTCGTCCCCTTCGGGCTGTCGGCAGAGCCGCCGGTGCGGCGGCGAGCCGCGCTGAAGGGTGTGGTGCCGGGCATCGCCGCCGACGACGAGGTCGTGCTCTGGGGTGGCGGCATCTACAACTGGTTCGACCCGCTGACGCTGCTCCACGCGGTCGACCGCCTCCGCGCGCGGCGGCCACGCGTTCGGCTGTACTTCCTGGGGCTCAAGCACCCCAACCCCGAGGCGCCCACAATGCGTATGGCGCTGGAGACACGCGCGCTCGCCGACCGGCTCGGGCTCACCGACCGCGTCGTGTTCTTCAACGAGGGCTGGGTCGACTACGAGGCGCGTGCCGACTACCTGCTCGACGCTGACGTGGGCGTGACCACCCACCTCGAGCACGTGGAGACCGCGTACTCGTTCCGCACGCGCGTGCTCGACTACCTCTGGGCCGGGCTGCCCGTCGTCTCCACCACGGGTGACACGTTCGCGGACCTCGCCGAGCGGGAGGGGTTCGGGCTCACGGTCGCCCCCGGCGATGTCGACGCGCTGGAGCAGGCGCTGTTCCGCCTGCTCGACGACGCGGCGCTGCGGGACGACTGCCGGGAGCGTTCCGCCGCGGTGGCCCGTCGGTTCGTGTGGGACGACGTGCTCGAGCCGCTGGTGCGGTTCTGCCGGGAGCCCCGCCGCGCCCCGGACCTCGTGGCCGGCGGGGTGATCGGCCTGCCTGCAGAGCAGCAGGTGGCTCCGCCGCCGCCACCACCGACCAGCCTCGCGGGCGACGTGTGGCTGTTCGCCCACTACCTGCGGTCCGGGGGGCTGGCCGAGGTCGGCCGCCGGGCGGCCGGACGCGTCCGCCGCCGGGCCACCGAGAGCCTGGGCCGGTCCTGCTGAGCCGTCAGCGCCGCCGGCGCACCCTGCGGTAGAC
>JALYNB010000095.1 GCA_030773395.1 Actinomycetota bacterium | reverse complement strand
CACCGAGAGCGACGCTGACAACCTCTACGACTGGCTTTCCGACTCCTCTGAGGTTCACTACGACCTCGAGCGAGAGGTCCTCATGTTCGGTACGCGCAAGACCAGCTGACCGGGCGTACTGCTCGGTCTTCTCCGCGCTCGTCCGTCCGGCTCCCGCCGCTGAGCGCGGCACCACCGAGCCCCCAGGGGCCTCGTGCTGCGCCTCGAGAGGTTGCCGCGACGTCGGCGGGGGCGAGCGCCGCGCACGTCCACTTCGCCTGCGGTGTGTTGTCGCCGTTGTCCAGCACGAGCCGCGCGGTAGCGGAGACGCTGCGGCCCACCGGCCCAGAGATCGTGCCGGAGTCGGCGCCGGTGCCGGTGCCGGCGCCGGTGCCGGCGGAGGCGGGGGTGGACATCAGCGGTCCACCGCCGACAGCGGCGGGGTGACGTCCAGGGACGCTGCGGGCAGTTCGACGCAGGGCAGCTGCTGGCCGCCCCGCTGCGCGCGCCCCCCGCGTGTGCGCCAAGCGGGGGGGCCGTCGCGTCGAAGCGGGTAAGGAGCACAAGCCACGTCGACCGTTCTGGAGGGGACATGACGACCAACAGCGGGGACGCCGAGCGCACGCCGGTGGAGACGGGCGGCACGGCGTCGCCCTACGAGATCGGGCTTGCCACCGACGACGCTCGGGGCACCGATGAGACCGGCCCGCAGCCGCTCGACACCGAACTCGAGGACAAGCAGGTCAGAGGAGACGCCTGAGCCAGATCGACTGCTCGGCGGGCTGGTCGCGTCGCCAGGCCTATGCTTCTGCAGGATGCGGCTTCGCGACCAGCCACGCCGGCGCGGCCACAGCCGCCTCGATGAGCGCCAGAGTGGGGCGCTCGGCCTCGCCGCAGCCGTCCGGCGGTACTCTGCGCACTGCTTGTGACATAATCTGTGTATCGACGGTCAGGTCCGGATGGGCGACGGCCAGCTTTCGGTCCGCACCACGCACTCGCCCAGAGGCGCCCCGTTCAGCGATCTTCTGGTTCGGTCGATCCCCCTGGCAGGACGTCCCCGGGACGGCCCCGTCAGCGCCCGGGGCGGAGCGAGCCCCGGGACGAGGTCGTCCCGGGGCTGCCACTCCTCGCCCGGTCAGACGCCGGTGGCTGCCGCCCCCTCCTCGAGGTCGTGCCAGAAGTCGCACTGGCTCTCCGCCGCCACGTCCACCGGGCGGATGCCACCCTGGGAGCGGAGGTCCAGACCCAGTACGTCGTGGGAGTGCCGGTAGCGGGGCCACGTCGGCAGGCCGAAGCCGTTCGGGTTGCCCCGGCGTGCAAAGTTGGTCCAGTAGAGGACCATCCCGCGCGACAGCCGCTCCTGCTCCGCCGTCAGGCCGGCCTCGGGGAAGAACCCGGGGAACAGGTACGGCAGCTCCGTAGCGTGCTGGGCCCCCTCCTCCATACCGGGGAAGTCCAGCCACGGGGGCGCCGTGCGGTCACGGAACTGGTAGGCGTACACGCGCTGCCCCCGGTTGGCGGCCAGCAGGTCGTAGGCCTGCACGTGCTCACACGTCGCCAACACGGCGAACGGCCAGCCGAACGGCGCGTCCGTCTGCAAGGTGCTCAGCGCGACGATCGGCGACTCGTAGTCGCTGAGCGGGTAGCGCGCCAGGACAGCGTCTGCGTTCGCTCCGTAGAGCGTCCGCACGATCTCCTCGTACCGCTCCGGCGTGATCGACGCCCCGTAGACCGCCGGGGTGAACAGTCGGCTCTCGTCGCGGTTGTTGCCGTGGATCAGAGGCACCCGGTTGTACAGGCCGGTCGCAAGCGCCTCGGCCGGCTGCAGCGGCAGCAGGGCGCCTCCGATCACGGGGGTGTACCCGGCGGGCTGCCCGGCCCTCAGCAGCTCCTCGGTGCCGAGGGCGCGCAGGCACGCCGCGGCCGTCGCGGCGTCGGCGCACCCCGCCCGCGCGGCGACCTGAAGGCCGACCGCCTCGGCCTGCGCCTGGGTGGGAAGCGTCGACGAGCAGCTGAAGCTCTGCGCGATCGCCCGCGAGAACAGCCCGGCTGACGCCGGGGAGACGAGGTTGGCGCAGACCATCCCGGCGCCCGCGGACTCACCGAAGACCGTGACCCGTCGCGGGTCGCCGCCGAAGGCCGCGATCTCGCGCTGCACCCAGCGCAGCGCCGCCTGGGTGTCCTGCAGCCCGAGGTTGCCGGACCCGCCGGCGCCGCCCTCGGCGGTCAACGCCGGGTGCGCGAGGAACCCGAGCGGCCCGAGCCGGTAGTTGACCGTGACCACGACGACGTCGCCGAGCAGGGCGAGCTCGCCGCCGTTGTACTCCGACCCGGTGCCCGCGTTGAACGACCCCCCGTGGATCCACACCATGACGGGCAGGCCGCGCCCGCGCCGGTTCGGGTCCGCTGGCGTCGTGACGTTCAGGGAGAGGCAGTCCTCGTCGAGCGAGCCGGTGAAGCGGCTGCGCTGGATCTGGGCGCATGCCGAGCCCGGCTCGGTGGCGTCGCGGACACCGCTCCACGGCTGCACCGGCTGCGGTGGCCGGAAGCGTTGCTCGCCGGTCGGCGGGGCCGCGTAGGGGATCCCCTCGAACGTGCGGTAGCCGTACTCCTGCTCGCCGCGCACGGCTCCCGCACTCGTCCGCACGACGCGCGACGCGTCGTCGGGGACGTGGCCGGCCGCGGTGAGCGGCCGCGACGCCGCGGGTGGCTGCGGCGCGGC
>JALYNB010000094.1 GCA_030773395.1 Actinomycetota bacterium | reverse complement strand
ACGTCCGCCGGCGCCAGCCCCGCGGACCCCAGGGCGAGGGTGATCGCCCGTGACGCCCCGGAACCGGCGGGGTCGGGTGCGGTGATGTGGTGCGCGTCGCTGGTCACGGCGCCGCCCGCGAGCAGCCCGTGGACCATCGCGCCGCGCGCGCGGGCGGACTCCTCGCGCTCCAGCACGAGCATCCCCGCGCCCTCGCCGAGCAGGAAGCCGTCCCGGCCCTTGTCGAACGGGCGGCTCGCCGCGTCGTGGTCCTCCCGCGGCGACAGCGCCCGCATCTGCCCGAAGCCCGCCATGGGCAGCGGGTGGATGCAGGCCTCGCTCCCGCCGACGACGACGACGTCCGCGCGGTCGAGGCGGAGCAGGTCGAGGCCCATCGCGAGGGCCTCCGCGCCGGACGCGCAGGCGCTCACCGGCGTGTGCACTCCTCCGCGCGCCCCGACCTCGAGCCCGACGGCGGCCGCCGGGCCGTTCGGCATGAGCATGGGCACGGTGTGCGGGCTGACCCGCCGCGCACCGCGGTCGCGGACGACGTCGTGCTGGCCCAGCATCGTCACCGCCCCGCCGATCCCGGTGCCGACCACGACGGCCAGCCGCTCGGGCTCCACGTCCGGGGCGCCCGCGTCGGCCCAGGCCTCTCGCGCGGCGACGAGCGCGAGCTGCTGGACGCGGTCGAGCGTGCGGGGGGTGACCCGGCCGAGCACCTCGGCCGGGTCGACCTTCACCTGCGCGGCGATCCGCACCGGCACCTTCTCGGCCCACTCCTCCGTCAGGGTGACGGCGCCGGAGCGGGCCTCGAGCAGCCCCGACCACAACGCGGCGACGTCCGCGCCCAGCGGCGTCAGCGCCCCGAGGCCCGTGACGGCGGCCGGGGGCAGAGCCGTCCGGGAAGTGGTCGGCGACGTCACGACGACGCGCCGGCCTTCTTGATGTACTCCATCGCGTCGCCGACGGTGCTGAGCTTGGCGGCGTCGTCGTCGGGGATCCGCACGTTGAACTTCTCCTCGGCCGCGACGATCACCTCGACCATCGACAGCGAGTCGATGTCGAGGTCGTCGCCGAAGGACGCCTCGGGCACGACCTTCTCGGCCGGCGTGCCGGTCACCTCGTTGACGATCTCGCGGAGGTTGTCGAGCAGCTCTTGGTCGGTCACGGTCTCTCCTGGGTCGGGGACGGGTCTGGTGCCCGCCTGCGGCGCTGACCGTAGCCGCCGAACCCGCTTCGGGGGGCGGCCCGGGTGACGCGCCGCGGGCGGCGCTGGTGGCGGAGTGCGCCGGTCACGGCAGCCGGACGACCTGCCCGGCGTAGGACATGCCGGCGCCGAAGCCCATGAACAGCGCGAGGCCGCCCGGCCGGGCCTCGCCGAGCTCGGTGAGCCGCGCGAGGGCGAGCGGGACGCTGGCGGCGGACGTGTTGCCGGTCTCCGTGACGCTGCGGGCGACCGCCACGCCTTCCTTCAGGTCGAGGGCGCGCACGACGGCGTCGACGATGCGGATGTTCGCCTGGTGGAGCACCACGGCGTCGAGGTCGGCCGTCGTGACGCCCGCGAGCTCGCAGGCCTGGCGGGCCAGGGGCGCCAGCTGGGTCGTCGCCCACCGGAACACGGACCGGCCGTCCATGTGCAGCACGGGCCGGGCGTCGAGGTCGCCGGCCTCCCAGGCCCGCACCCAGTCGACCTGCTGGATGATCCAGGAGGCGTTGGCGCCCTCGCTGCCCCAGACCGTGGGCCCGATGCCCGGCTCGTCGGCCGGGCCGATCACGACGGCGCCGGCCCCGTCGCCGAAGATCGGCGCGGTCCCGCGGTCGTCCGGGTCGATGAAGTCGGTCAGCCGCTCGGAGCCGATGACGAGCACGGCCCGCGTCGTCCCCGCGGTCACGGCGTCGTTCGCGAGGCCGACGGCGTGGCAGAAGCCCGCGCAGCCCGCGCCGAGGTCGAACGCCCCCGGGTTCGGCAGCCCGAGCCGGTGCGCCACCTCGGTCGCGGACGCGGGGGTCTGCTGGGCGACCGTCGAGGTCGCGACGATCACCAGACCCACGTCAGCGGGGTCGACCCCGGAGCCGGCGAGCGCCTTCGCGCCGGCCGAGACGGCCATTTCGGCCACCGTCTCCCCCGGGGCCGCGATGTGCCGCTGCTCGATCCCGGTGCGCTCTCGGATCCAGTCGGCGGTGACGCCGAGCCGTTCCGCCGTCTCGGCGCTGGTCACGACGGGGGCCGGCAGGTGTGCCCCCACGGACAGCAGCCGGGCACCGGGGACGCGGGGTGCGGGTCGCAGGAACGTCACCGCGCCATGGTCCCCCGCGCGGCGTCCTTCACGCCCCCGAGGGGGAACCGCGCGACTTCCTCGTAGGGCCCCGGCCGGCCCGGCCGGCTGCGCAGCAGGTGCACGGCCTCCACCGGCCAGACCGGCCCGGCGTACGACGCCAGGGGCGGGACGGGCCCGTCCCCGCGCTGCCCCGCCGACGGGTCCGGGG
>JALYNB010000093.1 GCA_030773395.1 Actinomycetota bacterium | reverse complement strand
GGGCCGGACGGCTCTCCCCCCTAGAAGGAGGCGCGGTCGGATGACCGAGACCCAGCCCAAACTGCTGATGCTCATGTACGGCGTCCTCGCCTTCCTCCTGGTGATGGGCGTGATCCTCCTGGTGGTCGACCGGGCGCCGAAGCGCGGTCGGGAGAAGGTGCAGCTGGTCATCTTCCTCGCCCCGGCCGTGTTCCTGCTCCTCATCGGCCTCGCGATCCCCGCGGTCCGCACGGCACTGCTGTCGTTCAAGGACTCCGCCGGCGCCGAGTGGGTGGGCCTGGCCAACTACCAGGCGATGCTCACGAACCCCGCGAACCTGCGGATCCTCGTCAACACGATGCTCTGGACGGTCCTGGTCCCGCTGATCTC
Source organism: Actinomycetota bacterium (assembly GCA_030773395.1). Taxonomy (GTDB): domain Bacteria; phylum Actinomycetota; class Actinomycetes; order JALYNB01; family JALYNB01; genus JALYNB01. The sequence goes on along the minus strand of JALYNB010000093.1, from coordinate 6,613 downwards.
GGTGACCGTCGGCCTGCTCTACGCCATCGTGATCGACAAGTCTCGCTTCGAGTCGCTCGCCAAGGCGCTCGTGTTCCTGCCGATGGCGATCTCGTTCGTCGGCGCCGCCATCATCTGGAAGTTCGTCTACACCACCCGGCCACCCGGGGAGCCGCAGATCGGACTGCTCAACCAACTCGTGGTGCTGTTCGGCGGCGAGCCGCAGCGCTTCCTCCAGGACGAGCCCTGGAACAACTTCTTCCTCATCATCGTGATGATCTGGATCCAGGCAGGGTTTGCCATGGTCATCCTGTCCGCGGCGATCAAGGCGATCTCCGTCGACATCATCGAGGCGGCCCGGCTCGACGGGGTCAACGCCTGGCAGATGTTCCGGAACGTGACCCTGCCCAGCATCCGCCCGGCCGTGGTCGTCGTCGTCGTGACGATCACCATCGCGTCGCTCAAAGTCTTCGACATCGTGCGGACGATGACGGGCGGCAACTTCAACACCAGCGTGGTCGCGAACGCGATGTACGACAACGCATTCCGCTTCGGCGAGCAGGGGCTCGGCGCCGCGTTCGCCGTCCTGCTGTTCGCGCTCGTCCTGCCCATCGTCATCTACCAGATCCGCCAGCTGCGGGTGCAGAGGGAGGTCCGGTGACCACCACCGCCACCGCGACGAGCACCACCCCGACCGCGGTCATCCCGGCCACGGGCGACCTCGGCATGGCGGGCCGGGTCCGTAAGCGGCTGACGAGCCGGGCGGCGAGCGTCACCGCCCTCGTCATCGCCTTGCTGTGGACGCTGCCCACCTTCGGGCTGCTGGTGACGTCCTTCCGGCCGCGGGAGGACATCTTCAACAGCGGGTGGTGGACGTTCTTCACGAACCCGAGGGTCACCCTCGCGAACTACTCAGAGGTGCTGTTCAGCGCGTCCGCCGGCGCGGGGCAGCTGAGCAGCTTCTACCTGAACTCCATCGTCATTACCGTCCCCGTGGTGCTGTTCACGGTGGGCCTGGCGGCGCTCGCGGCGTACGCGCTGGCCTGGATCCCGTTCCGCGGGTCCTCCTGGCTGTTCATCGCCATCTTCGCCCTACAGATCGTGCCGCTGCAGATGGCGCTGGTGCCGCTGCTGCGCCTCTTCGTGGACGGGTTCACGGTCGGCGGCGCCGAGCTGATCCCCGGCATCCAGCGCGAGCTGGTCGGCGCGCAGCGCTTCCTCACGGTCTGGATCGCCCACGTCTGCTTCGGCCTGCCCATCGCGATCTTCCTGCTGCACAACTTCGTCAGCGAGCTGCCGAGGGAGCTCATGGAGGCCGCGCGCGTGGACGGGGCGAGCCACGCGCGGATCTTCCGGCGGATCGTGCTCCCGCTCATCGTGCCGGCGCTGGCGTCGATCACGATCTTCCAGTTCCTCTGGGTCTGGAACGACCTGCTCGTCTCGCTGATCTTCGCCGGGCGGGAGGTAGCTCCGCTCACGGTGCGCCTCGCCGAGCTGGCCGGGTCCCGCGGTGAGGAGTGGCAGCGCCTGACCGCGGGCGCCTTCGTGGCGATCAGCCTGCCGATCGTCGTGTTCCTGTCGCTGCAGCGCTACTTCGTCCGCGGCCTGCTGGCCGGCGGACTGAAGGGCTGACCGCAGCACGTCCCATACGCACGAGGGCCCCGGGGAGCACCCCGGGGCCCTCGTCGCGTCGGCGCTCAGTGCGAGGACGAGCGGGCGGCGGCGACCAGGTCGGCGTACGCGCGGAAGGACCGCTTGGGGACGCGCCGCAGGGTGCCGGGCTCGACCTCGACCAGGCCGAACCTCTGCGTGTAGCCCTCGGCCCACTCGAAGTTGTCGAGCAGGGTCCAGGCGATGTAGTCCCGCACGTCGGCGCCGCGGTCGCGCGCCCGCTGCACCGCCGCCACGTGGCCGAGCAGGTAGGCCTCCCGGTCGGCGTCGTCGATCGAGCCGTCGGGGCCGCGCTGCTCGTCGGGGTAGGCCGACCCGTTCTCGGTGATCCGCAGCGGGAGCCCGGGAGCGCGCCGCGAGACCGTCAGCAGCAGGTCGGTGAAGGCGTCCGGGTCGACCTCCCAGCCCATCGTCGTGTACGGCGGCCGAGGGCGGTAGCCGTGCGCCGGCGCGCCGGGGTAGGCCGCCGCCTCCTGCCCGACCCCGGAGCCGCCGCCCTCCGCGGGCCCCACCCGCTCCGGCGTGTAGTAGTTGACCCCCATCCAGTCGAGCGTGCCGCCCACCTGCTCGAGGTCGCCGGGGCGCACCAGGTCGGCGTCCGCGAGCGCGGGGAGTGCTGTCGGGTAGGCGCCGTCCAGCAGGGCGTCGAGCCACAGGCGGTTGCGGATCGCGTCGACGACGTCCACGGCCTGCGGGTCGGCGTCGGGCTCCGGGTAGACGGGGGACAGGTTGAGCACGATGCCCACCTCGATGGAGGCGGAGGCGGCCCGCAGCGCGGTAGTCGCCAAGCCGTGGCCGAGCAGCAGGTGGTGGGCGGCCGCGAAGGACGCCTCCGGCTCCCGCCGCCCCGGGGCGTGCACGCCCGCGGCGTAGCCGAGGAAGGCCGCGCACCACGGCTCGTTGTGGGTGGTCCAGGCGGTGACGCGGTCGCCCAGACGCTCGGCGACCACCGCGCTGTAGTCGGCGAACCGCTGCGCCGTGTCGCGGGCTGGCCAGCCCCCCGCATCCTCAAGGGCCTGGGGCAGGTCCCAGTGGTAGAGCGTGGCGATGGGCCGGACGTCACGGGACAAGCAGCCGTCGACGAGCCGGTCGTAGAAGTCCAGCCCGCGGGGCTCGACCCTGCGCCCGTCGGGCTGCACGCGCGGCCACGCGATCGAGAACCGGTACGACGAGACGCCGAGTGAGGCGATCAGGTCGAGGTCGGAGTCGAGCCGGTGGTAGTGGTCGCAGGCAACGGATCCGTCCGACCCGTCTTTGATCGCACCGGGCCGGGCACACCACGTGTCCCAGATGCTGCGGCCGCGGCCGTCCGCGTCGACGGCGCCCTCGATCTGGTAGGAGGACGTCGCGATGCCGAAGCCCATGGGGGGCGGGGGGTTGGCTGTCACGGGTGCCACCGTAGGGCGTACGACCGGGGCACGTGACAGGCCTCATGGCGACCCGACGGGGTCCCCCGGGTAGGCCCTGGATGTGCTCGTCCCACTCATCACCCCGTCCTCCTGCGCCGGCGCGGAGCCGCTAGTGCTCCTCCCGGGCATCGGCGCCTCGCGGCGAAACTTCGCCCGGATCACTCCCGCGCTGTCCGAGCGGTTCGAGGTGCTGTCAGTCGACCTTCCCGGGCACGGGGGGAGCCCCACGACCTCTGTCCGCCCGACCGTGGCCGTGCTCGCCGAGGCGGTCGAGGCGTTTCTGGACGAGCGCGGGATCGACCGCGCCCACGTGCTGGGCGACTCTCTCGGCGGCCGCGTCGCCCTCGAGCTGGGGCAGCGGCGGCGCACGCTCTCCGTCGTGTCCATCTCCCCGAACGGCCTCGGTCTCCCGCCCGAGCGGCTCTGGCAGGCGCTGGTGCTCACGGTCGCACGCGGCTTGGCGCGCGCGCTCCGCCCTGCGCTCCCGGCCCTCGCTCGGCGGCGCGTGGCCCGGACGTTGCTGCTCCCCGAGTTCCAGGCGCGGCCCTGGGCCTCGGTGGAGGACGATCTGCACTCCCTCAAGGAGGGCTTCGGCGAGGCGCGGGACTACTGGCGGGTCCTCCTGTGGGCCTCGATCCTCGACGTCCCGGTGGGCTTCGACCAGGTGGACTGCCCGGTGGTGCTGGCGCAGGGGGTTGCGGACCTCGTGGCGGCAGGCCAGACCCCCCGCTACCTGCTCCTCGTGCCGGGCAGCCGCTTCCGGCTGCTGCCCTGGGCGGGGCACGCCCCGATGTCGGACGTGCCGGACGAGGTCGTGCGGCTCGTCCACGAGGCCGCGGACGCCGCCGAGGACGTCCTGCGCATGGCCCCGGCGGCCGTCCCGGCGGTGGCCGCGTGACCGGCACACGACCGGGGACGCACGAGCCCGGGGGCAGCCCCCTGCGGCGCGTCCTCGAGGCGACCGTGCGCAGCGGCCAGCAGGTCGTCGACACCACGGCGGCGTTCGCGGAGAGCGTCGGACGGGTGAGCAGTACGCCCGGCCTCGAACGGCTGGGCGCGGCACAGGCGCGCCTGCTCCGCCGGACGGGCGAGGCCTGGGCCTCCGCCTGGCGCTCCCTGCTGCGCTGACCCGACCGCCCGCCCCCGGCCGGCGGCACCGACCCGGGGGGAGCCGGGCGAGGAGGATCAGCCGGCGAGGAAGCTGAGCCGGAGCGTGCGGGTGCGGTTGTCGGCGTTGGAGTCGACCACCACCAAGCTCTGCCACACGCCCAGCTGGGGCACACCACCCAGCACGGGCACGGTCACCGATGGCGACACGACCGCCGGGAGGACGTGGTCGCGGCCGTGACCGCGGGACCCGTGCCGGTGCCGGTAGACGTCAGCCGGCGGCAGGACGCGGTCGACGAGGTCTTCGAGGTCCTGCTCGCTGCCCGAGCCCGTCTCCATCAGCGCGAGCCCGGCGGTGGCGTGGGGCACGAACGCGTTGAGCAGCCCGTCACCCCGCCCGCGGCAGAAGCCCTCGACCTCGGCCGTCACGTCGGTGACGAGTCGCGCCCCGGTCTCGAGCCCGATCTCCAGCGTGTCCATGCGGCGCAGTCTTGCCGACGGGCGGTGACCTGCGGACGCGGCGCCACGCCCGGTGGACCCGGAGTCCAGCGACTCAGGGCCTGCGATCCAGATGCGCCCGACGAGGTCGCGCCGCTCAGGCTCGCGCCTTCTCGGCTTGCGGGGTGCCCTGCGTCGGGTTCGCGACCGTGTGGTGGTGCGGGGTGGCCACCCCGGTGCGCACATCCGGGGCGCCGAGCCGCGCGGCGTCGGCGGTGAGGTCGTCGGGCTGCTCCTGCGACTCGCGCTCGGCGGCGACGCGCGCCTCGTAGTGGCGCACCTCCCGCTCGACGTCCTCCTCGCTCCACGCGAGCACCGGCGCGACGATCCGGGCGACCGCCGGCGCCGCGGTGAGGCCGCGGTCGAACGTCTCGATGGATATCCGGGTGCGCCGGGTCAGGAGGTCCTCGAGGTGCAGAGCCCCCTCGTGGCTGGCTCCGTAGTACGCCTCGACCGCCAGGTAGTCGGTCGCCCCGGGGATCGGCTGCCCGAGCCCCGGGTCGCGCTCCACCAGCTCGAGCAGGTCGCGGACCAGGGTGCCGTACCGACGGAGCAGGTGCTCGATCCGGGCCACGTGCAGCCCGGAGTCGTCGGCGAGCCGCTGCCGAGCGTTCCACAGCGCGGGGAACCCCTCGGCGCCGACGAGCGGCACCTGGTCGGTGACGCACTTCGGGCCGGCGGGTCCGAGCGCCGCGTCCACGGCGTCCTTGGCCATCACCCGGTACGTCGTGTACTTGCCGCCGGCGATGAGCGTCAGCCCGGCGACGGGCGTGACGACGGCGTGCTCGCGGGACAGCTGGCTCGTCGCGTCGGACTCGCCGGAGAGCAGGGGCCGCAGCCCGGCGTACACGCCCTGGATGTCCTCGTGGGACAGCGGCGTGGTGAGCAGGCGGTTGGCGTGCTCGAGCAGGTACTCCACGTCCGCGCGGCTGGCCGCCGGGTGGGCGAGGTCGAGGTCCCAGTCCGTGTCCGTCGTCCCGATGATCCAGTGGCTGCCCCACGGGATGATGAACAGGACGCTCTTCTCCGTGCGGCTGATCAGGCCCACCGAGGCCTGGATCCGGTCGCGGGGCACCACGAGGTGGATGCCCTTGGAGGCACGCACCTTGACCTGACCGCGCCCACCGACCATCTCCTGGATCTCGTCGGTCCAGACGCCCGCCGCGTTGATCGTCTGCCGGGCGCGCACCTGGATCTCGCCGCCGCCCTCGAGGTCGCGGACGACCGCACCGGTCACGCGGTCGCCCTCGCGCCGGAAGCCGGTCACGCGGGTGCTCGTGGCGCAGACCGCGCCGTACCGGCGGGCCGTCCGGGCGATCATCATGGTGTGCCGGGCGTCGTCGACCTGCCCGTCGTAGTAGCGGATCGCGCCGACGAGCGTGTCCTTGCGCAGCGACGGGAACAGCCTGCGGGCGGCCCTGCGGGTCAGGTGCTTGTGGGTCGGGACGCCGTGCCGACCGCCGAGCACGTCGTAGAGGGCGACGCCGCTGCCGACGTAGAAGCGCTCCCAGAACCGGTGCGTGAGGGGGAACAGGAACGGCACCGGCTGGGCGAGGTGGGGGCAGAGCCGGTTGAGGATCAGCGACCGCTCGCGCAGGGCCTCCCGGACGAGGCCGAAGTCGAGCTGCTCGAGGTAGCGCAGCCCGCCGTGCACCAGCTTGCTCGAGCGGCTCGACGTGCCCGCTGCGTAGTCCCGGGCCTCGACCAACGCGACGGTGAGGCCGCGCGTGGCCGCGTCGAGGGCGGCGCCCGCGCCGACGACCCCGCCCCCGATGACGAGGACGTCGAACTCCTCCTCGGCGAGCCGGCGCAGGGCCTCGCGGCGCTGGTCCGGGCCGAGCTCACCCTGCGTCAGCAGCACGGTGTTCCTCCTCGTGTCCGGTCGGGGCCGCGCCGGAGGGGCGCGGGGCGGCAGCTGCCGGCCCGGGGTGACCCCGACGTCCATGGTC
>JALYNB010000092.1 GCA_030773395.1 Actinomycetota bacterium | reverse complement strand
GCTCGCTGGACGCGGATCTCGGCGGCGGTGCCGTGGTGGACCGAGGCGGGGGTGTGCAGCCCGATGCCGCTGTGGCGGTGCTCGTGGTTGTAGTAGGTGAAGAACTGCTCGCAGAACGCGCGCGCGTCGCCGAGGCTGCCGAACCGGTCGGGGAAGACCGGGGCGTACTTCAGGGTCTTGAACTGCGCCTCGCTGTAGGGGTTGTCGTTGCTGACGTGCGGTCGGCTGTGGCTGCGGGCGACGCCGAGGTCGACGAGCAGCTGCGCGACGGGCTTGAAGGTCATCGAGGTGCCGCGGTCGGCGTGGATGCTGCTCGGCCGGCCGTGCACCGCCATTGCCTGCTCGAGCAGGGTCTTGGCGATGTCGGCGTCCTCGCGCGCGGCGACGGTCCAGCCGACGACGTAGCGGCTGAAGATGTCGAGCACGACGTAGAGCTCGTAGTAGACGCCGCGCTCGGGTCCGCCGAGCTTGGTGATGTCCCACGACCAGACCTGGCCGGGCGCGGTGGCGAGCAGCTCGGGCTTCGCGCGCGCCGGATGGGTGGCCTGGCGACGCCGTTCCCGGGACTGCCCGCAGGCCCGCAGCACCCGGTGCATCGTCGAGCGTGAGGCCAGGTAGACGCCCTCGTCCAGCAGCGTCGCCCAGGTCTGCGCCACGGACTTGTCGCAGAACCGCGGGCTGTTGAGGACCTCGAGGATCCACTCGCGCTCGGCCTGCGTCAGCGCGTTGGGCGGCGCCGGCCGCGGGCTGCGCTGCCGTGGCACGGCCGTTGCTGGGCGCGGTAGTGGCTGGCACGCGGCCGGCCCAGCAGGGCGCACGCCGTGGCCACGCTGGTCAGCGCCGCGAGCTCGGCGACCGCCGGGACGATCACCGCGTCGACGGCGGCTCGGTGTCCGCGCTCTCGGAGAGCAGTTCCAAGAGCGCGTGCGCTTTTCCCACGACTTCCAGCGCCGCTTGGGTCTTGGCCAGCTCCCGCTCAGCCTTGGCCGCCCGCGCTCGCAACCGCTCGATCTCGACCTGCTCGGGCGTCCGGCGGGCAGGTCGTGGCTGCCCGGCCAGGCCAGCGAGCGCACCGGCGTCACGCGCCCGGCGCCACTCCACCAGATGCGAGGAGTACAGCCCCTCGCGGCGCAGCAGGGCACCCCTGGCGCCGGGTTCGTCGAGGGCGTCGTACTCAGCGAGGATCTGCAGCTTGTACTCGGCGGTGAACGAGCGCCGCCGAGGCCGTTCGGCTCGTGGTGTCACCCGATCATTCTCAACCGGTACCGGCCGCAGGTCCGCGGTCGTGAGAGTCACTGTGATCATGCCTGTCTCGCCCTGTGCGGGACGGAAGAAGCGCTGCCCGAGGTGTCTCACGTCAGCCTGACGCACAGGGCGGCGCGCCGCTCTGCTCGCACGCGGCTGACGGGACCGGGACGCGCGCAGAGGCGGCACTCCCCACCAAGGGGAAGCGCCGCCTCGGCCGGCCTCAGCAGGCGTTGCCCGCGGCTCCCGAGAAGCCGGGGCGCTTGCCCGACGGACCCGGCTCGGGCGCCCCCGGGCCGCCGTACCCGGCGACGCCCTCCGCGCCGTCGAGCGCCACCGTGTCGCCGGGGGTGGCCCCACCGCCGCCGTTGCGCGACCAGTGGCCCTCGTCGACGGTGACCTCGGCGATCTCGAACGTGGTCCGGTACGGCCCGAACGACACGTGCTTGTTCACCGCGTAGAGCGCCTGCGGCGCGCAGAGGTACAGCGCGAGCGCCTGCTCGTGGCAGTAGCGGTCGATCCGCGTCGCGACCTCGACGAGCCGATCGCCGTCGATCTGCACCTTCATCTCGTCGAAGAGCGCGTCGAAGCCCTCGTCGTGCGGGCCGGCGCGGAAGGCGCCGTCCCGGCCGAAGAACTCCCGGTGCACGACCGCCGGCGGGGCCTCGCTCGACAGGTCAAACCAGGCGTGCACGAGCACGTCCCACGGCGGGGTGAGCGCCTTCTCGACGAGCACCCGCTGGGCGGGCGGCAGGTCGGCGGTCCCCACCACCGTCAACTCGACCTCGAGCCCCAGACCCTCGCGGAGACTGTCCGCCAGGAGCTGGCCGATGCCCTGGAACGACTCCGGGCAGGCCACGCGCAGCGGCCGGCCCGCCGGCCACTTGTCCGCGAGCAGCTGGCGCGCCCGCGCCGGGTCGTGCTCGTACGGCGACAGCGAAGCGTCGTATCCGGAGCACCAGGGCGGTGTCAGGGCGGGGATGACGGTGCCGTAGCCGTGCAGCCCCTCCGCGAGGACGCGCGCCCGGTCGACGGCGTGGTTCAGCGCCTTGCGGACGTCGACGTCGTCGAGCGGCACGTCGGTCTGGCCGCGGTTGATGATCCCGACCAGCACGCGGTTGGCGTCGCTCGTGACGAGGTCGGCGAACGACGAGGACTCGACGCGGGCCGCGTCGGAGGGGTCGACCTCCGTGACGATGTCGACCTCACCGTCGCCGGCCAGGCACAGGTCCAGGGCGGTGACCGGGTCGAGGTCGTTGCGGAACACGGCCTTGTCGATGCGCGGGCCGCGCGCCGCGCGGTTCCAGTGGTCACGGTTGGCGGTGAGCACGAGCGTGGGCGTGCGCTGCTCGCTCTCGATGAGGTTGGTGGCCGCGAACGGCTCAGGACTGATGACGACGGTGCGGGTGGTGATGGAGGAGGAACCCTCGCTGAGGGTGAACGGTCCGGTGCCCCACGGGCCCGGTACGTCGATCACTCACCAATGGCCGTCGCCGGAGCCGAACTTCTTGTAGCCGAAGCCGGGCGCCTCGGGACCCTCCCAGAAGCCGGGGCTCGCTATGTGGAACCCGCGGAACTTCGCGATGGCCAGCCCGTCGGGCTCTGGGAAGCGGAAGCGGATGGTCTGGTCGTCCGGGCACTCGACCTCGGTGGTGACCGGGAAGTTGAGCCAGGTGCCGGGCGGGTGCGGGACGGCCCAGCGCTGCATCTCGTCGAAGTTCTGCTGGATGCTGTGGCTGGTGCAGGGCGAGCCGTCCTGGAACCGCACGCCCGTGCGAATCGTCATCTCGAGGGTGCGGTCGTCGAGCCAGCGGTGACTCTCGGCCAGCGCGTGCACCACGCGGCCGTCCTCGTCGACTCGGATCGGCTCCTCCATCGTGTTCCAGGTGATGAAGAGCCAGTTCAGCGGCGACGGGTCGACGATGTGGACGGTGCCGACGGGGTCCGGCGCCGTGGTGGACTCCGCCTCGGCCGAGGGTTGCGGGGTCGCGGGTCTGGCTTGCGTCGTGGTCACGGACGCCTCCGTTGTGAAGTCGAGGGGTGACGTTGCTCACAGGAAGGGGACCGTACCGCTACCGGGCCGGGGCGGCCACACGGACGGGGGACCGAGACCATCGGGGCGTGCTGACGGTGTGGGTCGCGGCCTGGCGAATGCAGTGCTGCGGTGGCCCAGTCACGGTCGGGGCGCCGGTCATCTGGACGCTCGACGCCCAGCCCGACCGGCAGTACCTCGGTAGCGGGCTCGGCGACCTGACCGCCACCGCCACCGCCACCGCCACCGCCACCGCCACCGCCCGTCACCGGTACCGGCACCGTCACGCCATGCCGCCGCTGCCCGCATGGTTCGACGGAGGCGACGACGTCGGGCGGTTCCTCGCGCGGCGCGTCTTCGCCACCCCCTGGCGGCTCGTCCCCCTCCCCGGGCGAACGGGCAACTGGCGTTCGCCTGCCACCAGGACGTCGGCGGCCGGTACCGGCTGGGCGCGGTCAACGGCGGGCCCTGCGGGGCGGGGGGTCACGTGGATCGACGCGTTCGTCGACCCGCTGCGCTCGCCGTCCTCGACCTCCCGGACGAGTTCACGCCGGACCGATGAGTCCTGGGCCCTCGTCGTCTCGGTACGGGTGACAGCTCATCCCCTCGAGCCGCAGGAGGACTCGTGCGCAAGGTCGTCGTCCCATCCATCGTCTCGCTCGACGGCCAGGTGGCCGGTCCCGACGGCTCCGACAACGTGCTGTTCAGCTACGCCGTCGACAACCCCGAGGTCCGAGCCGCGGGCCCGACCTCGCGAACCCGGGCGCGCGGGGACGCAGCCGGGTACGGTCCCGACGTGCTGCTGGAATCCCTGCGCGTCGACGCCGCGACGTTCGCGGCCGCCACCGGCTGGGAGGTCAAGCCCCAGGGCGCGTGCAAGGGCGACGCGTGCGTGTCGCTCCCGCCCGGCGTCGAGCGGGACCGGCTGCTCGACGTCCCGGTCGTCGCCGAGCGGCTGGGCATGCCGCTGCTGTCCGACGCGGAGCACGGCCTGTGGGCGCTCGGGCCGGAATCCGGCGGCCGCGCGCTCACGACCGCCGTCGCCCCCGACCTCGTGCTCCCGACCCTCGACGGCGAGCCGTTCCCGCTCGCCCGCCTGCGCGGCCGCAAGGTGCTCATCGCCGCCTGGGCGAGCTGGTGAGGGTGCCGCTTCGACCTGCCGGTCTGGCAGGAGCTGCGCGCCGAGCTCGCGCCCGCGGGCTTCGAGGTCTACAGCGTCGCGATGGACGCGGGGGGCCCGTCCGCCGTACGCCGATTCGTGGAGGCGGCGGCCCCTGACTTCCCCGTCGTGCTCGACGAGCACCACGTGCTCGGCCGGCTGTTCGGGGTCGTGAACGTCCCGAGCGGCATCTGGGTCGACGAGCAGGGCGTGCTGGTCCGCCCGCCGGAGACGGCTTACCCGTCGCGTCCGCGCTTCGCGCAGATCGACCCCGAGGACCCAGCCGTGCAGGCGCGCATGCCGGCCGCGGAGCTGGAACGGCTGCGCAAGGTCATCCCGCACGTCACCCGCATGCGCATCGAGCCGGAGGCGTACGTCGCCGCGCTCCGCGACTGGGTCGCGCACGGCGCCGCGAGCCAGTACGCCCTCCCGCCCGACGAGGTCGTCGCCCGCTCGCGCCCCCGACCCAGGGAGCAGGCCGAGGCCGCGGCGGCCTTCGAGCTCGCCACCGCCGTGCG
>JALYNB010000091.1 GCA_030773395.1 Actinomycetota bacterium | reverse complement strand
GCGCCAGGCCGCCCGGCTCGAGCCGACCGCGGCCCGGCGGCTCCTGGACCTGCAGCTGGAGGGCGTCCGCGAGGCACCGCTCGGCGTCGTCGTGGCCTGCGACCGGCGCACCCCCGCGGCGGGGGTGCTCGGCCGCGCGACCTTCCCCGACGCTGACGTGTGGAGCTGTGTCGCCGCGATCCAGAACCTGTGGCTGGCGGCCCGCGCGGAAGGTCTCGGCGTCGGCTGGGTGACCCTGTTCCGCCCCGACGAGCTCGCCGCCCTGCTCGGCCTGCCCGACGGGGTGGTCACCCTGGGCTGGCTGTGCCTGGGCTGGCCCGACGAGCGACCCCCCGCTCCCGGCCTGGAGCGGGCCGGCTGGTCCCGGCGGCTGCCCCTGGCTGAGGTCGTGCTCACCGACCGTTGGCCCGCCGCTGCCGGGCCGGCCTCACCACCGTCCGCGCTTCGCGCCCCCGGACCCGAGGCGGTCGTCGGTGCCCGCGACGATGCCGACCGCCTCCTGACCCCGCCGCGTTCGCTCGGTCTGCTGGACTCCGCGGTCGGGCGGGTCGTCGCCCTCGGACGCGGGGGGGCGACGGACGGGACGTTGCTGCTCGTCGCCGCCGACCACCCGGTCGCCGCGCACGGGGTGTCCGCCTACCCCGCGACCGTCACCCGGGACGTCGTCCGTGCCGCCGCTGCCGGGACCTCACTCGGGGCGGCGACCGCGGCCACCGTCGGGCTCGCGCTGCGAGTGGTGGATGCCGGGGTCGCGGGCAGGCCGGTCCCCGGCACCACGTCGATCCGGCCTGCGGGCCCTCGTGGTGACCTCGTCACCGCGCCCGCCATGGCCGTCCAGGACACCGAGCACCTGATCGACGCCGGCCGCCGACTGGGCCGCGCAATCGGCGGGACCGGCATCGTGGCTCTCGGCGAGGTCGGTGTCGCGAACACCACCGTGGCGGCGGCCCTCGCCTGCGCGCTCCTGGAGGCCGATCCCGGCGACATGACCGGCCTCGGCTCCGGGGCCGACAGCAGCGTCCTGGAGCGAAAGCGCCGTGTCGTCGCCGCCGCCGTCGGCCGCGCCCGCCGCGCTCGTCCCGATCTCGCACGCCTGCCGGTCATCGCGCTCAGCGAGCTCGGCGGGCCCGAGCTGGCCGTCCTCACCGGCGTCACGCTCGGCGCGGCCGAGACCGGGGCTCCCGTCATCCTCGACGGCTTCGCGGTCTCGCTGGCCGCGCTGGTCGCCGTACTGCTCGAACCGGCCGCGCAGGCCTCCCTCGTCGCCGGACACCGCAGCCACGAGCCCGGACACGCCCTCGTGCTGGAACACCTCGGCTGCGAACCCCTGCTCGACCTCCGCCTGCGGGCCGGGGAAGGCGTCGGCGCCGGGCTCGCCACCGGCCTCCTGCTCACCGCACTGGCCGCGCGCCGCTCCACTGCCCGCGTCGACCACTGATCGGCACGGGCAGGCGTGGCGGGACCTCCGCGCCTCCGTGCGTGGGAACGGCTCCGAGCTCGCGCATCCGCTCGGGCAGTACCGCGCTGGCGGCAACGGGCGGGAGTAGCGGCAGCGCTGGGCCAGGTCGCAGCCGCCCGGCGGAGGAACACCTCATGCTACAAGGCCGCGCGCTCCAGCGCGCCCGATGGACCAACGCCGATAACCAACATTATGTCACGAGAGCGGTGCTACCAACGTCCGAACACGCCTGCCGCGGAGTCCCCCGCGTCCAGCAGGTGACTGCTCTCCGCATGCCCTCGTTGGACGTGAAGGCTCTGGTGCGGGACGCCTCCGCATGCTCCTCGCCAGCGGACAGAGGACCTAACGGCCAGCGACGGCACATGCTCGAGTCCGTAAAGCCCCCCTTACGGGGCACCGGGGTGCGGGCCTACAGTCCCGCTTTCCCTACTGCGGCGAGGCGGTCAGGCGCCGCCCGGGGGGCTCATGCCCCGGGCCGCCGTTACTCCTGCCACACCCGGTCCAGCAGCAGGAGCAGCTGGTCGTCGCTGAACTCCGCCGCGTACACAGCGTGCACGAGGTCGGTCGCCGGTGAGGAGCAGTCCGGCGGGAGGTAGCCGGCCATCGGATACACGTACTCGCTGTCCAGGCCGAGCACCTCGGCAGCACCGGCAGCCGGTCCGCCTTCGGCACCGACGCGCCGGTCTCCCACTGCGACACCGTCTGCTGCCCCACGACACGGGGGCCGAGCTGGAGCTGGTCCAGCCCGAGCTCCTCCCGCCGGGTCTTCACGGCCTCACCCAGCAGCGACATCACCCGTCCAGCATCCGCCGCGGCGAGCGCGCTGACTCCCCCGGTGTCAGCGTGTCCAGCGTGAGTAGGAGCGGTGCACGAGCCCGAAGTGGAAGAGTCCCGCCTGCCGGAGCTACCCAACAGCCGCTCGGCGGCGGAGTGTGGTCATGGGGTCCATGAGGTCTGGAGCAGGGCTGTCGGTGGTGGACGAGCGGCGGGACCTGCGCAGCGACGTCGAGGGGCTACGCGCGGTCGCGGTCCTCGCCGTGGTGCTGCACCACGCGGGGGTGCCCGGGCTCTCTGGTGGTTACGTCGGTGTCGACGTCTTCTTCGTCCTGTCCGGCTTCCTGATCACCGGCTTGCTGCACCGGGAGCTCCAGCGGTCGGGGCGGATCGCGCTGGGCAGCTTCTACGCCCGCCGGGCCCGACGCCTCCTGCCCGCAGCAGTCCTGGTGCTCCTCGTCACCGTGCTGGCGTCTGCCGTGCTGCTCCCGCCGTTGCAGGCGCGGCAGGTGGCCCTCGATGGGGTGGCCGCCGCCGTCTACGCCGCGAACTACCGGTTCGCCGTGGCAAGCACCGACTACTTGTCGCCCGAGACAGCTCCTTCACCGCTGCAGCACTACTGGTCGCTCGGGGTCGAGGAACAGTTCTACCTGGCCTGGCCTCTGCTGCTCGTGCTGGCCGTCTGGGCGGCGCGCCGGTCACGCCTGCTGGGACGGGTCCTCGTGGTAGCGGGGTTGGCGGGGCTGGTCGTCGCGTCGTTCGCGGCCTCGGTGGTGCTGACTTCCCTGTCGCAGCCGTGGGCGTTCTTCTCCCTGCCCAGCCGCGCCTGGGAGCTGGGCGCCGGAGCGATAGTCGCCCTGGCCTCACCGCGACTGGGACACCTCGGTCGCTCCGCCGCGACCGCCCTCGGCTGGACCGGGCTGGTCACGGTCGTGTTCTCGGTGACGCAGCTGAGCACCGACACGACGTTCCCGGGCTTCGCCGCGCTCCTGCCCGTGGCCGGCACAGTGGCCGTCGTCGCCGCCGGCTGCGCGAAGCCGGCGACCGGTCCGGTCCGCCTGCTCGGGATCCGCCCTATCCAGGTCATCGGCGGGCTGTCCTACTCGTGGTACCTGTGGCACTGGCCGGTGCTGCTGCTCGCGCCCGCGACGCTCACCGACTCGCTCGCCGGCCGCCTCGGGCTGGTCTCGCTCAGCGGTGTGCTCGCGGCCGGCACCGTGCGCGCGGTCGAGAACCCGATCCGGTTCCCGTCCGGCCGACTGACGCGGCCCGGTCCGGCGTTGGCGGGAGCCGGCGTCCTCACCGCGGTGGCCGTCGCCGCAGCCGGCGCGACCGCCGCCGCCGTGCCGAGTCCGCAGGGCGGGGCCAGGGTGGCTCCGACCCGCGCCCTGCCCGGTCCGGTGACGTCCACCCCGGGGCCGGATACGGACGCGTCGGCAGTTCCTGCCCCGGCCGCGCCCGTCGACCCGGTCACCGCCGCGACCGCTCCGGTCGTGGCGGAGGTGGCCCGGTCGCTGACCGCGCGGGACGTTCCGGCGAACCTGCGCCCCCCGCTCGCCCGGGCCCACCGCGACAAGGCCGAGCCGTTCGTCGACGGCTGCCACGTCTCCTACAACGGAACCCGCAGCGGCCGCTGCACCTACGGCAACCCGGATGGGGCCACAAGCGTGGTGTTGTTCGGCGACTCCCACGCCACCCAGTGGTTCCCCGCGCTGGAGGTGATCGCTAACGCTCGGGGCTGGCGTCTAGAGGTGCTGGCCAAGACGACCTGCCCGCCGTTCGAGCTGAGCCTGGTCAGCCCCGTCCTCAAGCGCCGCTACCGGGAGTGCGAGGCGTGGCGCGCGGATGCCCTGGAGCGGATCCGCACCGAGCGGCCGGCTGTCGTGGTCCTCGGCGCCGCCCGCCACTACGAGGCCCGCCACTACCAGTTCGACGTGTTCGGACCGGAGTGGGTCGCTGGCATCGAGCGGACCGTTCAGCAGATCCGCGCCGCCGGGGCGGCCGCCGTGGTGCTGGGGCCGACCCCCAAGCCGCCCCGTGACGTGCCCACCTGCCTGTCCGACCACCTGACCGCCATGAACGACTGCGCAACACCCTCCGCCACCGCGGTCTCAGCCACAGGAGCCGCCGCGGAACGGGCAGCGGCCAGGGCGTCCGGCGCCCACTACGTCGACGTGCCAAGGCTGGCCTGCACCACGACCAGCTGTCCCCCGGCCGTCGGTGACCTGCTCATCTACCGCGACGACAACCACCTCACCACCACCTACACGACCTGGCTGGCCCCGGTCCTCGCCGCAGAGATCGATGCCGCACTGTCCGCAGCACCACGGGCCGGCGCCTCAACCGGACAGGGAGAAGGGCGGCCGGTAGATAAGCGTGTAGGCCAGAGCCAGGACCACGCAGCCCAGCCCCGACAGGACGACCACGTCGACAGCGCGGCTGCGGTTCACCAGGAAGGGCACCTCACCCGGCGGTAGGAGCAGCCGGAACACCGCGGCCGCAACCAGCCCACCCCCGAGCGTTGCCAGTCCCAAGCGCCAGTGGTTCACCGTGACCAGCCCCAGGCCCCCCGCCACCAGTAGCGCCACGACCAGCTCCGGCACGCCCCGCCACCGCGCTCGCGCTGTCCGCACGGTTCCTGGCGAGGGCGTCATCACGAGCTAGTCCGCCCGCGCCGCAGAACGACCCACAGGTGGCGGCTACCCCGCATCCTGAGGTCGACACTGACATCCAGGTCCTGGACCGCGCGCAGAATATCCGCCCGGCGGAGCCGGACCCCTCGCCACTCCCGGCGCAGCGTCTGCCGCCCCCGCAGCGCCCGGCCCACCTGGCCGGCGAGGTCCAGCAGTGCCGGGCGCACGCCCGGACCCCGGACCTGCAGCGCGGCCCGACCACCCGGCCGGAGAACCCGGCAGGTCTCGCGCAGGTAATTCAGCTGCGCGTCCCCGGTCGGCACGTGCTGCAGCGTCACGTACGAGAACACCACATCCACCGAGCCGCCAGGCAGTTGTCTCAGGTCCTGCCCGGACCCGAGAACGAACTCGACGTTCGGCACCCCGGCAAGGTTCTCGCGCGCCAGTTTCAGCATCTCCGGGCTGACGTCGAGCGCGACGACCTCCCCCGCGATCTCCGCGAGCCGCCGGGTCATCCGGCCCGCGCCGCAGCCAATCTCGAGCAGCCGGTCCCCGGGCTGAACGCTGACCCCGGTGTGGGCGAGGAGCTCGTCGACCTCCTGCGCGCCCTGCTGAAAGAACGCCTCGGTCATGTCCTGATGCCCGGTCGCGATGTACCACGCCGGACGGGTCCGCGCAGCTCGGTCCCAGTAAGAGCGCGAGTCCGATCCTCCAAGCATGAAGCGACCCTAAGCGCCCCGGCTACACCGACCGCACACCAGCCACCTCGAACCGGACCTGGTACTCGGAGAGCAACCCCCCGGCCTCGAACGCGTGTAGCCACAGCGGCACCGCCCAAAACCTATATCATGTCAGTAGTAGTGCTAGGACCGGACTGGTTGCCAGCCACGGAGTAGGGAGCTCGCTCGCTGGACCACCCGTGCGTGCCAGCTGCCCTGCGCCCCTGTGCGTCACGCTGACGTGAGACACCTTGGGTAGTTCTTCCTCCGTCCCGGCACAGGGCGAGACAGGCTGATCACGTTGACGCTCACGACCGCAGACCTGCGGGCCGTCGCCCCTGATGATGGGCTGGTGACCCCTCGAGCTGACCGTCCCCGTCGGCGCTCGTTCACGCCGGAGTACAAGCTGGCGATCCTGGCCGAGTACGACGGGCTGACCGAGCCGGGCGAGAAGGGCGCGTTGCTGCGCCGCGAAGGCCTGTACTCCTCGCACCTGGTGGAGTGGCGGCGCGCCCGCGACGCCGGCGCTCTGGCCGGGTTGGCAGACAAGCCACGTCCGGCCAAGCGCAGCCCGGAGCAGATTGAGCTCGAGCGCATGCGCGCCCGTGCGGAGAAAGCCGAAAGGGAATTGGCGAAGACGAAGGCCGGCTGGACGTCGTGGGAGAAGCGTACGCGCTCTTGAAGTTCTCTCCGAGAGCGCGGATACCGAAGTGCGGTCGATGCCGTGATCGGCTCCGCCGTGGCCGAGCTCGCCGACCTGACCTCGACCGCGCGGGCCTGCGCCCTGCTCGGCCGACCCCGCGCCAGCCACTACCGGGCCCAGCAGGTCCACGTGCCGAGACCGCGGACGCCCCGCCCGGCGCCGCCGAACGCGCTGTCCCCAGGTCCTCGCCGTCCTGACCAGCCCGAGGTTCTGCGACAAGTCGGTCAGCCAGACCTGGGCCGTGCTGCTCGACGAGGGCACCTACCTGGCCTCGCGCAGCACGATGCACCGAGTGCTGCGCGCCGCCGGACAGTCCGGCGAGCGGCGCCGGCAGGCCACACATCCCCCGCGGGTGAAGCCCGAGCTGCTCGCCACCGCCCCCGGGCAGGTGTGGAGCTGGGACATCACCAAGCTCCGCGGGCCGGAGCGCGGCGTGTACTACGACCTCTACGTCGTGCTCGACATCTTCAGCCGCTACACCGTGGGTTGGACCGTCGCCGCCTGCGAGGACGCGACCATCGCGGCCGCGCTCATCGAGGACGCGATCGCCGTGCACGGGGCGCCCCGCGCGGTCCACGCCGACCGCGGCACATCGATGACGTCGAAGCCAGTCGCGCAGCTACTGGTCGACCTCGGCGTCACTCGTAGCCACTCCCGCCCGCACGTCAGCAACGACAACCCGGCTCTTCGCCATGATCATGGGTAGGCGCTCGGGGACACGCTCTTTGTCCTGGGCCTGAGAGCAAGCCTGGGGCCTCACGATCCGTGACGACCAAGTACACGGAAGATCGAGGCCCCAGGTGAGT
>JALYNB010000090.1 GCA_030773395.1 Actinomycetota bacterium | reverse complement strand
CCCGGAGGGGGCCCGTCCTCGGGACGGGTCACGCGCAGGCACGGGTGGCGCTGCGGCGGGAGGGTGCGTCGGCCGGGTCAGGCCGCGGGGGTGTCGCTGACGACGGCCGAGGCGTTCTGGCCGGCGGCGTCGGCGGGCAGGGCCGCCTTGGCGGTTGCGACGAGCGCGCGGAACACACCCGGCTCGCTGACGGCGAGGTCGGCGAGAACCTTGCGGTCGGCCTCGACACCGGCGGCCTTCAGGCCCTGGATGAAGCGGTTGTAGGTCATGCCCTCGGCGCGGGCGGCCGCGTTGATGCGGGTGATCCAGAGCCGCCGGAACTCGCCCTTGCGCTTCTTGCGGTCGCGGTAGGCGTAGACCATCGAGTGGAGCATCTGCTCCTTGGCCTTGCGGTAGAGCCGCGAGCGCTGGCCGCGGTAGCCGCTGGCGCGCTCGAGGACGACCCGGCGCTTCTTGTGGGCGTTGACTGCCCGCTTGACGCGTGCCACTGCACCTGTCCTTGTCGTGTGGTCCTGGCCTGCCCCGGCGGCTGTCGTGCCGGGGGGCGGAGTGGTCGGGAGGCGCGGCGCTGGTCGCGCCGCGCGGCGGCGTCAGCGGCCGAGCAGCTTCTTGATCTTCTGCGCGTCGGCCGGGGCCATCACGACCTCGTTCTTCAGCCGGCGGGTGCGCGTGCTCGGCTTGTGCTCGAGCAGGTGGTTGCGGTTCGCCCGGCGCCGCATGATCTTGCCGGTGCCGGTGATGGTGAACCGCTTCTTCGACCCGCTGTGGACCTTGTTCTTGGGCACTACAGGCGCCTCTCTCGGTCGCGCCGCGCGCCGGGGTGCGCAGACGTCGGCCGGGCCCTCGCGGGCCCGTTGTCGGTGGGGGTCAGGCGTCGGCGGTGGCAGCCTCGGCTGGAGCCACCTCGGTCGCGTCGGTCTCGTCGGCCGGACCCTTCGCGCGCGCCTGCTGGGACTGCTGGGCGCGGCTCTTGTGCGGGGCCATCACCATGATCATATTGCGTCCGTCCTGCTTGGGCGAGGACTCGACGAAGCCCAGCTCCTGCACGTCGTCCGCGAGGCGGCGCAGCAGGTTGAACCCGAGCTCGGGACGCGACTGCTCGCGCCCGCGGAACATAATCGTGATCTTGACCTTGTCGCCCGCCGTCAGGAACCGCACCACGTGACCCTTCTTGGTCTCGTAGTCGTGCGGGTCGATCTTCGGGCGGAGCTTCATCTCCTTGATGATGGTCTGCGTCTGGTTCTTGCGGGCCTCGCGCGCCTTCTGCGCGGACTCGTACTTGAACTTGCCGTAGTCCATCAGCTTGCAGACCGGCGGGCGCGCCATCGGCGCGACCTCCACGAGGTCGAGATCGCTGTCCTGGGCCAGACGGAGGGCGGCGTCGACGCTGACGATGCCGACCTGCTCCCCGTTCGGGCCCACGAGGCGGACCTCGGGCACGCGGATCCGGTCGTTGATGCGGGGCTCGGCGCTGATGGGGCCTCCTCCAGAGGGGTCATGGTCTGTGCACGACCGCCCACGAGGGGCGGGACGGACGCTGTCGCTTCAACATCCCGTCGCGCCGTGCACTTCCCCCGCCGGTGGGGCTCCGGCACGACGAGGAGCCCCGCGCGACGCGCGCGCGAGGCCCACCTGACCGGTCGGCGGCACTCCGTGGCGCCGCACTGGCCCGCCGACCGGCGTCGCCGGCGCGGACCGACCGGACCCGTCGGCGTCACCCGGGCTTCGGGTGGGCCGACCAGGTGGGGGCGGGCCCCGCTTGCGAGCCTCCCCCTCGTCGCCGACCCGGCGCGAGCCGGACCGGAGCCGTGGGGGCGGCTGGTCGTTCTGGCAGGGTAGCACCGTGACGGACGCACCTGGACCCCCGACCCCGAGTGCCCCGCAGGCGGCGGGAGGAGCCGCCCCGGCGGACGACCGCACCCGCGACATCGCCGAGGTCCCGGCCGTGGAGGTGATCAGCGCCGCCGCCGTCCACCTCATGAGCGCGGCCGCGGTCAAGCTGGGCCTGGCCGAGGAGGGCGAGCGGTACAAGGACCTCGACGAGGCCCGGCGCCTCATCACGGCGCTGGCCGGTCTGGTGACCGCCAGCCGGGAGTACCTGGGCTACCACGCCGCCCCGCTCCGCGACGGCCTGCAGACCCTGCAGCGGGCCTTCCGCGAGGCGAGCATCGAGCCCGACCCGCCGGGCCAGGGCCCCGGGGAGCGGCTCACCGGACCGGTGCGCTGAGGCGTCGCACGAGCGTCCGTACGACGGCCGCGGGCGGGGCCGGGGTTCACCCGCTCAACGCC
>JALYNB010000089.1 GCA_030773395.1 Actinomycetota bacterium | reverse complement strand
GGCCCACGCCGCCAGCGCCGAGCACGCCGCGCCTGCGGCACAGACGGCGGGGAGGTGCCGCCGCCCCCACCGCGTGGCGAGCACGGCGAGGAGCAGCAGCGGCCAGACGACGTAGAACTGCTCCTCGACCGACAGCGACCAGGCGTGGCGCAGCGGCGAGGGCGGGCCGCCCGCAGCGAAGTAGCCCCCGTCGTCAGCGAGGAGCAGGCGCCGGTTCTCGACGTACGCCAGCGTCGCGAGCGCGTCGTCGCGCAGGGCGGCGTCGACGCCGTCGTCCGAGGTCAGCGCGGCCTGCCCGACGACGGCGGCGGTCACGACGAGCAGGGCTGGCAGGAGGCGACGGGCGCGGCGCGCCCAGAAGGCGCCGAGCGCCACCCGTCCGGTCCGCGCGTGCTCGCCGAGCAGCAGCGTGGTGATGAGGAAGCCGCTGAGCACGAGGAAGGCGTCGACCCCGAGCCAGCCGGCGGCGGCCCACGGGACGCCCCCGTGGAACAGCAGGACGGCCGTGACCGCGAGCCCGCGGACGCCGTCGAGGCCGGGTCGCTGGGGCAGCCGGTCCTCGGAAGCGTCGGCCGCTGGCGCGTCGGGGCTCGCCGTCTGTCCGGTCGTGGCAGTCGTCGTCATGACGCCGCCAGTGTGGCCCCTGCCACCCGCCGTCGGGGCGCGCTCGTCCCGCAGGTCGCACGTAGTGTCGTCATCACCAGATCGCCCGGGCTCACCGCGGGCAGTCCGTCCGGAGGCAGCCCGCATGACCGCCCCAGCAGCGACCGTCACGCGCGACCTCGCCGGTGCCCTGGCGGCCGCCGGCGTCGAGGTCGACGCCTCCAGCCGCGCCCGCGCGGAGTACTCCTCCGACGCGTCGCTCTACCGCGTCGTGCCGCAGGCGGTGGCCTTCCCCCGCTCCGCGGACGACGTCGAGGCCGCGCTGGCCGTCTGCCGTTCGCTCGGGGTGCCCGTGACACCGCGCGGCGGCGGCACGTCCATCGCGGGCAACGCGGTCGGCCCCGGCCTGGTGCTCGAGTTCTCCCGGCACATGAACCGCGTGGTCGCCGTCGACCCAGAGGCAGCGACGGCCGTCGTGCAGCCCGGGGTGGTGCAGGCCGCCCTGCAGAAGGCGGCAGCGCCCCACGGGCTCCGGTTCGGGCCCGACCCGTCGACCCACAACCGCTGCACCCTCGGCGGGATTCTCGGCAACAACGCGTGCGGCAACCGGTCGCTGGGCTACGGCCGCCCGTCCGACAACACCGTCGCCCTCGACCTGTTCACCGGCACGGGGGAGCGGCTCACGCTCCGGAAGGGCATGGACGCCGCGGCTTCCCCGGCCACGAAGGCCCTCGCCGAGGTCGTGCGCGCCAACCTCGGGGTCGTCCGGACGGAGTTCGGCCGCTTCGGCCGGCAGGTCTCCGGCTACTCACTGGAGCACCTGCTTCCCGAGCGCGGCTTCGACGTCGCGAACGCGTTCGCGGGCACGGAGGGCACGCTCGGGGTGCTGACGCAGGCGACGGTGCGCCTCGCGCGGGCGCCGCGGGCGACCGTGCTCGTCGTGCTCGGCTACCCCGACATGGCCAGTGCGGGGGACGCCGCTCCCGTCGTACGCCGGCACG
This sequence comes from Actinomycetota bacterium, assembly GCA_030773395.1. Lineage (GTDB taxonomy): Bacteria > Actinomycetota > Actinomycetes > JALYNB01 > JALYNB01 > JALYNB01. Next base: position 8,795 of record JALYNB010000089.1, on the reverse strand, counting down.
GGCCCAAGGCCATCGAGGGGCTCGACAGCCGCATCGTCGACGTGGTCCTGCGCCGGCGGGGGCCCGCGTTCGTGCCGGAGATGCCGCGGGGTCTCGCCTGGCTGATGGTCGAGGTCGGGGGGGAGACGCGGGCCGAGGCGGAGAGCACCGCCGCCCGGATCGTCGCCGATGCCGGGGCGGTGGACTCCCGCCTCGTCACCGACGCCGGGGAGACCGCGCAGCTGTGGCGGATTCGGGAGGACGGCGCCGGGCTCGCGAGCCGCCCCGAGGGGGGGGCGTTCTTCCACCCAGGCTGGGAGGACTCCGCGGTGCCCGTGGAGCGGCTCGGCGCCTACCTGCGCGACTTCGACGCGCTGCTCGTCGACAAGGGTCTGGTCGGGCTGCCCTACGGGCACTTCGGCGAGGGCTGCGTGCACGTCCGCATCGACTTCCCGTTCTCCCGGCCCGACGGGGTCGGGGTGTTCCGCGACTTCATGACGGACGCGGCGCGGCTCGTCGCCTCCTACGGCGGCTCGATGTCGGGGGAGCACGGCGACGGCCGCGCCCGGGCCGAGCTGCTGCCGCTCATGTACTCGCCCGCGGCCCTGGCGGCCTTCGCCGCGGTGAAGCGGGCGTTCGACCCGGAGAACCTGCTGAACCCCGGCGTGCTCGTCGACCCGGCGCCGATGACCGCCGACATCCGGGCCGCCGGGGTGCGGCCCGTGACGCGCGGCCTCGCGCTCGCCTACGACGACGACGGCGGCGACTTCTCCAACGCGGTGCACCGGTGCAACGGCGTCGGGAAGTGCCGCGCCGACATCACGCCCAGCGGTGGCGTCATGTGCCCGTCCTATGTCGCGACGGGCAACGAGAAGGACACCACCCGCGGCCGGGCGCGGGTGCTGCAGGAGATGGTCAACGGCTCGGTCGTCAAGGGCGGCTGGCGCTCGCCCGAGGTGCACGAGGCGCTCGACCTCTGCCTGCAGTGCAAGGGGTGCTCGGTCGACTGCCCGACGGGCGTCGACATGGCGAGCTACAAGGCCGAGGTGATGCACCAGACCTACCGCCGTCGGCTGCGGCCGGCCGCGCACTACAGCCTCGGCTGGCTGCCCCGCTGGGCGCGGCTGGCGGCGAAGGCGCCGCGGCTGACCAACCGACTTCTGGGCGTGGGGCCGCTGGCCGCGCTCGGGAAGCGGGTCGCCGGGGTCGACGCGCGGCGGCCGCTGCCGCAGTTCGCCGAGCGGACGTTCCGGGAGTGGTTCGCGGCGCGGCCGGCCCCGGCCGCCGGCGGCGACCCGGTTCTGCTCTGGGTCGACACCTGGACCGAGCACTTCACGCCGCAGGTCGGCGTCGCAGCCGTGCAGGTGCTGGAGGACGCGGGGTTCGCCGTCCGGATCCCCGACGGGCCGGTCTGCTGCGGACTGACGTGGATCTCCACCGGGCAGCTGGACGCGGCGCGCAAGCAGCTGCGACGCAGCGTCGACGCGCTGGCCGGAGCGGCGGCGGCCGGGGTGCCGGTCGTCGGGCTGGAGCCGTCCTGCACCGCCGTGTTCCGGGGCGACGCCGAGGAGCTGCTCGGGCCGGACGCGGCGGGCGTGCGGGAGGTGGCGCAGGCGATGCGCACGCTCGCGGAACTGCTGGTCGACCGGGAGGGGTGGCGGGCGCCGGACCTGTCGGGTGTGACGGGGGTGGCCCAGCCGCACTGCCACCAGCACGCCGTCATGGGGTTCCGGGCCGACGAGGAGGTGCTCCGCCGCGCTGGGGCCTCCGTGACAGCGGTCGGCGGGTGCTGCGGGCTGGCGGGCAACTTCGGCGCCGAGCGCGGCCACTTCGACGTCTCCGTCGCGGTGGCGGAGACCGCGCTGCTGCCCGCCGTCCGGGCCGCGGGCGAGGACGCGGTCGTGCTGACCGACGGCTTCTCCTGCCGCACCCAGCTCGACCACCTCGCGGGACGCGAGGGCCGGCACCTGGCGGAGGTGCTGGCGGAGGCGCCGCGCCGCGGCTGACCGAACCGGGCCGGGGCCGGCCACGAGGGCAGGGGCGGCCTGCCGGAGCTGACCCGGTCCCGTGCGGTCTCCGCGGCGGCCGCTGCAGGACCGCACGAGGACACCTGCCTTGTCCGACGCCGCGTATGGCGGTGACCGTATGGCTGCGCACGTCCGAAACGAGGGTCTGGCGGCCTGTGGGCGCCCCCACGGTCCTATATCGTCCACAAAGCCGACCCGACTCTTGATCCAGCCCGGGCGGGCCCGTCTGACGGAGTGGGGGCAGCAGTGAGCAGCGAACGGCACCGCGTCGTGGTCATCGGTGGCGGGTTCGGTGGGCTGAAGGCCACCCGGGCGCTGGCGGACGCCGACGCCGACGTGACCCTGGTCGACCGGACGAACCACCACCTCTTCCAACCTCTGCTCTACCAGGTGGCGGCCGGCCTCCTCGCCCCCGGGCTCATCGCCCCCGCCCTGCGCCACATCATCAGCGACCAGGAGAACGCGAGCGCCCTGCTCGCGGACGTCTACGACATCGACGTCGAGCGGAAGGTGGTGCTCGCGCGCATCCCCGACGGGCGCACCCGAGAGCTCCCCTACGACACGCTGATCGTGGCGACGGGCTCGACGCACTCCTACTTCGGCAAGGACGAGCTGGCCGAGTTCGCCCCGGGCATGAAGACGATCGAGGACGCCCGTTTCCTGCGCGACTCGATCCTGTCGAAGTTCGAGATGGCGGAGCTCACCAGCGACCCGCAGGAGCGGGCCGAGTGGCTCACGTTCGTGGTCATCGGCGCCGGCCCGACCGGCGTGGAGCTCGTGGGGCAGATCGCGGAGCTCGCTCACAAGGTGCTGCCGCACGACTACCGCTGCTTCGACACGAACGCCGCGCGGATCATCCTGCTGGAGGGCGCCGACGCCGTCCTGCCGCCGTTCCCGCGCCCGCTGCAGCGCTACACGAAGCGCCGCCTCGAGATGATGGGCGTCGAGGTGCGCCTGAGGTCGCTGGCCGTCGACATGGACCACCACTCAGTGACGATCAAGGGGCCGAATGGGATCGAGACGATCCGGGCGCGCACGCGCGTCTGGGCCGCTGGGGTCGCCGCGTCGCCGCTGGCCCGGCTGCTCGCGGAGAAGACGGGCGCCAGCGCCGACCGGGCCGGCCGCATCGAGGTCGAGCCCGACTGCTCGCTGCCCGGCCACCCGGAGATCTTCGCGATCGGCGACATGGCCTCGCTCAACCGCTACCCGGGCGTCGCGCAGGTCGCGATGCAGGAGGGCCAGTACGTCGCAGACACGGTCAAGGCCCGGCTCGCCGGCGGCGGTCCCGACCGGCCCTTCAAGTACTTCGACAAGGGCAGCATGGCCACCATCGGCTACCGGTCCGCGGTGGCGAAGGCCTTCGGGATGAACTTCACTGGTGTGATCGCCTACCTGATGTGGGGCGCCGTCCACGTCGCGTACCTGGTCGGCTGGGGCAACCGCGTCGGTGCCATGTGGTCGTGGGCGCGCGCGCTGGCCAACCTCGGCAGCCGCAGCCACCGGATCATCTCGTACGGCGGCGGCGCCCGGCGCCAGCTCGACGCCGGCGTGACGTCGGCGATCCTGCCGCACTCGACGCCGCTGCCCGACGGCGGGCAGAGCGTGCACGACGAGGTGCAGAAGGCCGGCTGAGGCCCGTACGACGAAGCGAGGCGCCGACGACCCGCGAATCGTGGGCGCCTCGTCGCACCGGTCACGGCATCGTGTCCTAGGGGCGGGTGGTCGCCGCCTCGGCCGCCGGCGCGGAGCCCGCGGCCTCCACGGCGGCCATGTCCATGTGGACGATCTCCCAGACGTGACCGTCGAGGTCGGTGAAGCTGGCGCCGTACATGAAGCCGAGGTCCATGACGGGCTTCCACGGCTTGCCGCCCGCCGCCAGCGCCTTCTCGAGCGTTCGGTCGACGTCCGCCCGGCTGTCGGCCGAGAGGCAGTTCAGCACCTCGACCGCGGTGCTCGGGTCGGCGATGTCGCCGTTGATGAACTCCCGGAACTTGGCGTGGGTGAGCAGCATGACGACGATGTTCTGCTCGACAACCAATCTCGGCCGCCGTCTCGTCGGTGAACCGCGGGTCGTTGGTGAAGCCCAGGTCGGTGTAGAAGCGCTTCGACGCCTCCAGGTCCTTGACCGGCAGATTGACGAAGATGATGCGCATGACGTCTCCTCTGGGGAACCCGGGGCCCGCGCCCCGTGCGTGCAGGGGAGACGCCGCGGCGCCCTGGGACTCATCGGTCGGGCTGCCGCCACTCCGGCTCAGGGCTGATCGATGTGCAGAGAGCCGGGTCTGTCGTCCGATCGGCCCGGACGGCTGCACCGCGATCACGCTGGGGCGGCGTCGCTACGCCCCGCGCAGGAGCTGCTCGAACGGGGTCACCTGAGCGAACGGGTCCGCGGCGCTTCCCGGCTCGCGGGCGGCCACGAGGTCGGCGAGCTCCCCGGCCGCCCGGTCGACCCGGGCGGCGAGCCCGCCGTCGACCCCGCCGCCCGCACCCCAGTCCTCGGCGGCGGCGAAGACCGCGGTCGGCACTACCACCGCCCGCAGGTAGGCGAACAGCGGCCGCAGGGCGTGCTCGAGCGCGAGCGAGTGCCGGGCAGTGCCGGCCGTCGCCGCGATCAGCACGGGTTTGCCGGTCAGCGAGTCGGGCTCCAGCACGTCGACGAAAGTCTTGAACAGCCCGCTGTACGACGCGGTGAAGATCGGGGAGACCATGACGAGCCCGTCGGCGGCCACGACGGTGTCGATCGCCTCCCGCAGCGGGCCCGTCGCGAAGCCGGTGAGGAGGGCGTCGGTCAGCGCGTGCGCGTGGTCGCGCAGCTCGACGAGCTCGACCTCGGTCTCCACCCCCCGCTCGCCGAGCGCGCGGGCGGTCGCGTCGGCCAGCCGGTCGGCGAGCAGGCGGGTCGAGGAGGGCTGGCTCAGCCCGGCGGTGACGACGGCGATCCGGCGGCGGGCGGTCACCGCTTGGCCCCGGCGGGGACGCCGAGCGCGGGGGCGCCGGCCAGGGCGGCCCTGAGGGTGGCGTGGGTCGGCGCGTCGGGGACGTGGGCCGGCTTCAGCGCCGCGAACTCCTTGCGCAGCACGGGCACGACCTCCTCGCCGAGGATGTCCATCTGCTCCAGCACGGTCTTGAGCGGCAGGCCCGCGTGGTCGATGAGGAACAGCTGGCGCTGGTAGTCGCCGGCGAAGTCGCGGAAGCCGAGCGTCCGCTCGATGACCTGCTGCGGGCTGCCGACGGTCAGCGGCGTCATCTGCGTGTAGTCCTCGAGCGAGGGCCCGTGACCGTAGACCGGCGCGTTGTCGAAGTACGGGCGGAACTCGCGCACCGCGTCCTGCGAGTTCTTGCGCATGAAGACCTGGCCGCCGAGCCCGACGATCGCCGTGTCAGCCGGGCCGTGGCCGTAGTGCTCCCACCGCGACCGGTAGAGGTTGACCATCCGGCGGACGTGCCCGGAGTCCCAGAAGATGTTGTTGTGGAAGAAGCCGTCGCCGTAGTAGCGGCCTGCTCCGCGATCTCCGGGCTGCGGATCGAGGCGTGCCAGACGAACGGCGGCACGCCGTCCAGCGGCCGTGGTGTCGAGGTGAAGCCCTGCAGCGGGGTGCGGAACCTGCCCTGCCAGTCGACGACGTTCTCCCGCCACAGGCGGCGGAGCAGCGCGTAGTTCTTGATGGCGAGGCCGATGCCGTTGCGGATGTCCTGGCCGAACCACGGGTAGACGGGGCCGGTGTTGCCGCGCCCCATCATGAGGTCGACCCGGCCGTCGGCGAGGTGCTGCAGCATCGCGTAGTCCTCGGCGATCTTCACCGGGTCGTTCGTGGTGATGAGGGTCGTCGAGGTCGACAGCTGGAGGCGCTCCGTGCGCGCCGCGACGTACCCGAGCAGCGTCATGGGGGAGGAGGGGACGAACGGCGGGTTGTGGTGCTCGCCCGTGGCGAAGACGTCGAGGCCGACCTCCTCGGCCTTGAGCGCGATGGTCACCATGGCCTTGACGCGCTCAGCCTCCGTGGGCACATGCCCGGTGGTCGGGTCGGGCGTGACGTCCCCGACCGTGAAGACTCCGAACTGCATGACGACCCCCCGTCCTTGTTGGTTGCCTGCGCAATCACCTCGCCGAGCGTAACGGACACGTGGTGCTCCGCATTCCGCCGTACGAGCGAGCGCTGGCGCTGACCGCGGTGCCCGCCAGGTCGACTGGCTCGACCTCGCGGTCCCGTACGCCGTGCTGCTCCCCGCCGCCCTCACGCTCGCCGCGGCCAGCGGCGCCTCGTCGTGCGGCACTCGCGGTCGGCGTGGGTTGTCACCTGGGGCACGAACGCCGTCGCAGGAGCACCAGGCAAGCGCCCGGAATGGCACCATCACCTCGCGGCTCAAGGGGTAGACGGTCCCCGGACCGGGTCGTCTGCCACGGGAGCCGCGCGTGAACCTCGAGAAGGTGGTGTTCGGGTTCTTCGTCCTGCTCGCCGCGACGCTGAACTTCGGCTTCTTCATCGGCGACATCGACGACCCGGCGGTGCACAACGTCTACGAGCTGTTCGCCGCGGTCGTGGTGAACCTCATCGCGACGGTGCTGAAGTTCGGTGACCGCACTCAGATCGGCGCGGTCCACCTGGCGACCAGCCTCGTCGCCGACCTGCAGCTGATCGCCGCGTCGGCGTACTGGGCGGTCGCCACGCAGGTGTCGGGCGGCGCCCTCGACGCGCACGAGATCGCCAGTATCGTCTCCCTGTCGGGCGGCGCGCTGTTCGCGAACGTGGTGTCGGTGGTGCTGCTCGTCGTCGAGACGATCAGCTACCACCGCAGCTAGGGCCGACGTGGGCAACCCGCTGCTGCACCTGTTCCGCCGCCTGCTGGCCGGGAGGCAGGAGCGCACGCGTCCTCGCCTCGCGGAGGCGATCGCCAGCGACCTGCAGAGCTCCGCCACGATCTTCCTGGTGCTCCGACGCATGCGGGCCCCGCTGATCGTCCTCATCCTGATCTTCGCGGTCAGCGTGCTCGGCCTGGCTCTCATCCCCGGGGAGGACGACGCGGGCCGGCCCTACCGCATGGGGATCTTCGAGGCGTTCTACTTCTTCAGCTACACGGCGACGACGATCGGGTTCGGCGAGATCCCCTACCCCTTCACGGGCGCGCAGCGGCTCTGGGTGACCTTCTCGATCTATCTGACGGTGATCGGCTGGGCCTACGCGATCGGCACACTGCTGACCCTGCTGCAGGACAAGACCTTTCGCCAGGCGCTGGCCCTGCAGCACTTCGAGCGCAAGGTGCGCAGGCTGGCCGAACCGTTCCTGCTTCTCGGCGGCTACGGCAAGACCGGGGAGCTCCTGGCGCGGTCGTTCGACGGCCTCGGCCGCCGCTTCGTCGTCCTCGACGCGAGCGCCGAGCGCATCGACGCCCTCGACCTCGCCCACCACCACGCCGACGTCCCGGGTCTCGTCGGCGACATCCGCAACCCCCAGCACCTGCTGGCCGCCGGCCTGGGACACGAGCAGTGCGAGGGCGTTCTCGCCCTCACCGACTCCGACGAGGCGAACCTCGCGATGACGATGGCGGCGGCACTGCTCCGCCCCGACGTGCCGGTCGTGGCCCGGGCGACCTCGCCGGCGATCGGGCGGCGGATGCAGTCCTTCGGCACGCCGACCGTGGTCAACCCCTTCGACCGGTTCGGGAACCACCTGCGTCTCGCACTCCGCTCGCCGGCGTCGTACCAGCTGCTGACGTGGCTGGAGGCCGGCCCGGGAGCGCAGATCCCGCCCCGGGGCCGGCCCCCGACGCAGGGGCGTTGGGTCATCTGCGGGTACGGACGCTTCGGGCGCGAGGTCGTCAAGGACCTCCGCCGAGAGGGCCACCGGGTGACGGTGATCGACCCCGGGGCGTCGGACGGCGACGGCGGCGACAGCGAGCGCGGGGCCCTCGAGCGGGGGGCCCTTGAGAGTGCGGCTATGGGCCGCGCGACGGGCGACCCCGGCCTCGACGAAGCCGTCGCCGCCCGTGAGGTGGAGCTCGTCGTCGGCGACGGCTCGCGGCCCGCCGTCCTCGCGCAGGCCGACCTGGAGCACGCCGTCGGCTTCATCGCCGGCACCGACAACGACACGACGAACCTCTCGCTGGTCGCGGCGGCGCGCTGGGTCAACCGCCGGCTGTTCATCGCCGCCCGCCAGAACGCCCCGGCCAACGCCCCCTTGTTCGCGGCCATGCACGTCGACTCGCTGCTCGTCCCCACCGAGGTCGTCGCGCACGAGGTCTACGCGCAGCTGTCCACCCCGCTGCTGTGGCGCTTCCTGCAGGACATGCCGGCCAAGGGCGACGCCTGGGCGGCTGACCTGGTGGACCGGCTGGTGGAGGTGGGCAACCCGAGCCTCCAGGCGTTGTGGAAGGTGCGGCTCGTCGACGCGGAGGCGCCGGCCCTGCGTCCCTGGCTGGAGCGCGGCCGCCTGACGCTCGGCGACCTGTTGCGCAGTCCCGAGGACCGCGAGCAGACGCTGCCCACCGTCGCGCTGCTGGTGCTGCGGGGCCGGGACGCCGTGCTGACCCCGGGGCCCGACTTCCTGCTCGCCTCCAGCGACCAGATCCTGTTCGCGGGCAGGAGCGCAGCCCGGCGCTCGCTGGAGGCCACGCTCGTCGTGGACGGCACGGCGGCGTACGTCGTCGCGGGCCTCGACGTGCCCTCGGGCTGGGTCTGGCGCAAGCTGTCCCGCCGCACCGCGGTGGTGGCGGGATGACGCAGGGGCGCAGCGGCGGGAGCCTGCGCCGGCGGCTGCCGGCGACGCTGGCCGCCGTACGGCGATCGGGGGC